>CAJNCH010000006.1:0-140173 GCA_905221225.1 bacterium | reverse complement strand
CTTCGACGCGCACCCGCATAGCGGGTGGTTTTTTTGTCTCGCACCTAACGGAGCGAGACGGACTGAAAGTCACATAAAAAAAGCCTACTGACCAAGCTAGAAAGCTTGATACAATAGGCTTTTGGAAGGTTGATTATTTAACAGCGTCTTTAAGAGCTTTACCAGCTTTGAATGCTGGAACTTTAGAAGCTGCAATTTTGATTTCTTTACCAGTTTGTGGGTTGCGACCTTTACGTGCAGCACGCTCACGAACTTCAAAGTTACCAAAACCGATCAATTGAACTTTTTCACCAGCTGCAAGGTACTCAGTTACTGCTGCGAATACAGCTTCAACTGCTGCTGCTGAGTCTTTCTTAGTCAATTCTGTAGCTTCTGCTACTTTAGCGATCAAATCTTGTTTGTTTGCCATGTTAATGATTCCTCCAATTTAATTTCTAATTAACAATTATAATCATATCCTAAAATCCCTTTTAGGTCAAGTTAAAAACGCTATTTCTTCCCATTTTATTTATTTTTTTAGGAGTGGTAACGTACTAAAACAGCCCAAGCGTTCTCACCCGTGTGAGTTTGAATAATAGAGCCCGTTTCCAAAACTGAAATAGGCTTTTCAACATAAACTTGTAAGCTTTCTTTCATCTCTTTTGCCCAATCAGCACTACCAGAATATGAAATTCCAATCTCTGCTACAGAACGTTCAGAGAGCGATGTTATCAGCTCATCCAACCATTTTTTAAAAGTTTTAGCTCCACGACCTTTAACGATTGGCTGCAATTCATGGTCTTTCATCTGCATGACAACACGTATATTGAGAAGGGAGCTCAACAATCCAGTTACACGCCCAATTCGTCCACCTTTGACAAGATTTTCCAAAGTCGAAACGCCAATATAGAGTTCTGTGTGGTTTTTAACCTCTTCTATGCGAGTTAAAATTTCCTCCAACTCTTTGCCTTCTTGCGCTAATTTTGCAGCCTCAACAACTTGGAATTTCAAAGCTTGGTCAGTGAAGGAACTATCAATAACTGTCACATCGGCAGTAGATAAGCTAGCACCTTGACGTGCCGCTTCTACAGTACCAGAAAGGGCATGGGACATATGAATAGCAAGAATCTGGCTACCATCCTTGCATAGGTCTTCAAAAACTTCAGCGAAGACACCTACAGGCGGTTGACTTGTCTTAGGAAGATTCTTACTTGCTTGCATCAACTGAAGAAATTTACCTTCTTCTTTCAAATTCGCATCAGAATAAACAACGTTATCAATCATTACAGATAAAGGAACAACAGTGATATCTAATTGTTTTACTAGTTCAGGTTCAATAGTAACAGATGAATCGGTTACAATCTTAATTTTTGTCATAGTATCAATCTTTCTATTTTAGGATTCAGATTGGTTTTCTTACTTTTAATTATATCAAAAAAAGATTAAAAATCCTAATGGAGTCATTCAAATTTTCCTTAAAAATTTGATATAATCTACTTATAAGAAAAGAGGTCCCTATGATTAAAAAAATTTACCCCATCTTTACCATTTTACTAGGTGCTGCTATTTATGCTTTTGGACTGACTTATTTTGTAGTTCCTCATCATCTCTTTGAAGGAGGGGCGACAGGTATTACCCTTATCACCTTTTATCTTTTTAAAATCCCTGTTTCGCTCATGAACTTGCTGATTAACATTCCCCTTTTCATCCTAGCTTGGAAAATATTTGGAGCAAAATCTCTCTATTCTAGTTTGCTTGGAACCTTAGCTTTGTCAGCTTGGTTGGCTTTTTTTGAGCGTATTCCCCTTCATATTGACCTTCAAGGTGATTTACTAATCACAGCTCTTATAGCGGGAATTCTATTGGGAATCGGTCTTGGAATTATCTTTAATGCTGGAGGTACAACTGGTGGTACTGATATTCTAGCTCGTATTCTCAATAAATACACTCATATATCTATGGGGAAACTACTCTTTATCTTAGATTTTTGTATTCTCATGCTTATTCTCCTAATCTTTAAGGACTTGAGATTGGTTTCCTACACGCTCTTATTTGATTTTATCGTTTCTCGTGTCATCGATTTGATTGGCGAAGGTGGCTACGCTGGTAAAGGCTTTATGATTATCACGAAACGTCCTGACCAACTTGCTAAAGCAATTAATGATGACCTAGGGAGAGGAGTTACTTTCATCTCAGGTCAAGGCTACTATAGTAAAGAAAATTTGAAAATCATTTACTGTATTGTCGGTAGAAATGAAATTGTGAAAATGAAGGAAATGATTCATCGAATTGATCCTCAAGCCTTTATAACTATTACAGAAGCTCACGAAATCCTTGGCGAAGGATTTACCTTTGAAAAAGAATAAAAAGAGGTCTTGTAGTGACCTCAAAAGTTAGACTAAATCATCTATCTTTTGGGTTACAGACAACCTCTTTTTTGTTTTCTAAAACGCTCAAGATCAATTTCGAGCTAGTTCTTCATCATCCTTTAACTGATCAACTAATTGGTCGACTGAGTCAAACTTGCTCATATCTCGAATACGATCAATCCAATAAACCATAACGGTTTCACCATAATTATCTTGATTAAAATCAAAAATATTGACTTCAAAACGTGCTTCTTCTCCATCAAAGGTCACATTTTTTCCAACACTAGCCATAGAACGATACTTCTGTCTTTGAATCTCAACAACTTAAACACCATCTGCTGGCATATAAGTACAGTCTAAAAGTACCAAATTAGCTGTTGGATAACCAATCGTACGACTACGAGCGTTACCATGAACCACCATACCTCTGGATGGAAGTGGTGCCCCCAAAAGTTCTCCTGCTTCTTTCACATTTCAATCTAAAATAGCTTGACGAATACGAGTTGAACTAATCTATCCTTTCTCATCTTCTACAGGCGGGACAATGATAACTTCTCCATCAAAGTAATTCTTTAAATCTTCTGCCATAAGACTAGCGAATTGACTACTAAAAAATTCTTCTACGCCTTCACGCTTTAGTTTACTCTCACGTTCAGCAGGGTTCAAAATATGTAAAAACAGATCAGGACGATAAGGCTCTAAAGCTATCTTTGGAGATTCATTAAAGGTCATAACGACGATAGGCAACAAATCCTTTCTCTTAGCCTTGTTTGCAACAAGAAATAATTATTTATCAAATAGTTTGCCAATATCTTTGTGGTTTTTATAGAAATAGTAGTAATTATAAAATAATTATTTCATAATGATATCTATTTCTGTGATAGAAAATCTGAAACATAATTTTTACCTGAAGTGTAACATTGTAGAAAGTTCATTTTTTGAAATGATGATAAAGTACAATATATTGAGGTAAGAATTTAAAATCCAGAAAAACGCATTATATCAGGCACTTAAAAACTTGATACAATGCGTTTATTTAATATGAAAATATCTACTGGATTCTTTAGAAATGAACTTCCAGCAGTCTTTTCACTATTTATTAATAAGTTCCTTCTTCACCTTGACTAGTCAAAATAACAGGTCCATCTTTTGTAATGACAAATTGGTGTTCATATTGACAAGATAGACCACCGTCAATGGTCTTATGCGCCCAACCAGTCTTCATATCTGTATCAATTTCCCAGTCACCAGTATTGATCATTGGTTCAATAGTCAAGACCATTCCTTCACGGAGACGAAGCCCACGACCTGCAATACCATAGTTAGGAACCATTGGTTCTTCATGCATAGTTGGGCCAACACCATGACCAACCAAATCACGCACTACACCGTAACCACGACTTTCAGCGTATTCTTGAATGGCTGCACCAATATCACCAATACGGTTCCCAACAACAGCTTGCTCAATCCCCTTATACATGGCTTCTTTAGTTACATCCATCAGATTTTTCACTTCTTCGGACGGTGTACCAACAGCATAAGCCCAACAAGAGTCTGCCAGGCCACCAGAATAGCTCTGAGTGTATTTTTTCATTTGTTCAACATTGTTGAAGTTTAATTTTGAGACATTCAAATCGGATTTAGCAATTGGACCTCCCAAAACCATGTCAACCTTGAGCAAATCCCCATCTTTCAAGATATAGTGACGAGGGAAAGCGTGAGCTACTTCATCGTTAAGAGAGCAGCAGGTAGCATAAGGATAGTCCATCATAGCACCGTCAACACCAATCTGAAGCGGGAGGAAATTTTCTTCCTTACAACGACGGCGAACGTATTCTTCAACTTCCCACATATCTACGCCAGGCTTAATCAAATCACGTAAGCCGATATGAATACTTGCTAGAAAATCTCCAGCCTTGTCCATAGCTTCGATTTCACGAGCTGATTTTAATGTTATCATCTTTTCTCCTAGTTTCTAATTAATTTTAACAGTCACATTTGCTTTTGAAACAATCTGATGACCATGATAAATATCGTAATCAATAATAGCTGACCGTCTAGTATGATGGATGATGCGTGCTTGAATGCGCAGTATATCATCTATCTGAACAGCCTGCAAAAAGTAGATCAGCATTTGTTCGATGATGAGATTGCGACCACTATTCACAACTAAATCTTGGGTCATGTGAGTCAGTATCTCCGCCAATACACCATTAGCCAAAACACCGTTCTTCTCTAGCATAAAGGGTTCCACGGTAATCACTACTTCATCATGGTGATAAGAAAGTTTTTGACCAATCTGCTCAGAAAAAGTAGGTAGAGCAGAAACCTGGGAACGACTCATCTTCGCCATGACATCTCGTCTGGTTACAACCCCAAGCAAGGTTTGATTATTTCGAACAACCGGTACCATTTCAAAGTCTTCTGCAATCATCCGTTGACTCACATTGGCAATATTTGTCGATAATCCAACTAAAAATAGACTACGAGACATGACCTTGTCAATTGTGGTGCTTGGTGACTTATCACCAGCGTCTCTCATGGTAACAACCCCAACAACAACCTGATGTTGATTGATAACTGGGAAACGACTGCTACGATTCTTACGTACTAAGTCCAAATAATCTTTAACAGTGTCAGTCTCTCTCAGAAAACCATACTCATGACTCGGACGGTAAAGTTTCTCAACTGTCAAAATATCTGTTTTGATTTGAACATTTGACAAGGCTTTATTGATCATGGTCGCAACAGTGAAAGTGTCATGTTTGCTTCTTAAAACAGGAATTCCTTTTTGATTGGCCAGTTTAAGCACATCATCATGAACCTGAAATCCACCTGTAACCAAGACTGCATTTTCATTTTCCAGCGCTAATAATTGGATACGGGTACGGTCTCCGACAATCAAAAGTCCCCCGTCATGAAGATAGGATAAGATATTTTGTTCAGTCATGGCACCAATTGAAAACTTACTGAATTCTCTCTCTAAACCTTCTTGCCCAGCCAGAACCTCAGAAGAAGTCACTTCTGCAATTTCAGCAAATGTTAATCTTTCGATAGCAACTTTCTGAGATTTAACACGGATAGTACCACTTCTTGGGCGAGTCTCTACAATTCCACGGTTTTCAGCTTCTTTAATGGCCCGATAGGCCGTTCCATCACTGACTCCTAGATGGTTGGAAATGCTTCGAACACTGACTCTTTTACCAACAGGTAATTCTTCCAAATAACTTAGAATTTCTTGGTGTTTACTCATTAATTTCTCCCTTTACAAAGCGAAACTCAAGATAATCTCGCATTTTCCTTGTATAGCGATCACTTCCTTTAAACTGACGGAACAAACGAAATCCAGACTTAAGAGCAACTCGTTGACTGGCTTCATTTTCGAGATGGGTTATAATGGATAATTGTTTTAAGCCAAATTCCTCAAAAGAAAGCTGACAAATTTTTCTAACAACCTCTGTCATAAATCCTTGAGACCAAGCATCTTTCCTCAAAAAATAGCCAAGTTCTGCTTCTTTTTTAATTTCATCTAACTTCTCAAATTTAATAGAACCAATCATTTGTTGATTTTTTTGGTCACAAATTGCCCACACTCCTAAAGGAGCCTTCATAAAGTAATTGGCCAGTGCATACTGACTTTCTTCCAGACTTGCCTGAGTTGGGAAAATAAATTGTAAATTGGCAGGATTTGAGGCTATCTCATGGAAGTCTTGACTATCACTAAAAAAGAAAGGACGCAAATACAAGCGATCCGTTTCAAAAAAAGAAAACATTGCTAATTTGGTCCAAATATTCATAAACACCTCTACGGTTTAATCCTCAACAAGTGTAATATCCGCTCCTAGATTACGTAATTTTTCAATAATATCAGAATAACCACGTAAGATAAACTCGATATTGGTAATTTCAGTTTTACCTTCAGCCATCAGTCCAGCAATGACAAGTGCAGCACCAGCTCTAAGGTCAGTTGCTTTTACATTTGCACCACGCAAACCACGTCCACCGGTATACAAAATATGACCATTTGTTGTCGAAATGTCCGCATCCATCTTTTCTAGTTCAAAAACATGATTTACACGTTTTTCGTAAATCGTATCGACAATTGTACCACGACCATTCGCTCTTAGTAAAAGTGGGGTAATCGGTTGTTGCAAATCAGTTGCAAAGCCTGGGTAAGGAGCCGTCTTAATATTGATTGCTTTCAAATTAGACTGCTCTTCGACAAAAATACTGTCTTCAGATACAGTCATTCGAACTCCCATTTCTTCCAACTTAGCGATGAAGCCTTCTAGGTGTTCATAAAGAACATTATTAATACGAATTCCCTTACCGACTGCAGCAGCTAAGGAAATATATGTTCCTGCTTCAATACGGTCTGGAATCACCTGATGACGCGTTCCATGTAATCTGTCAACACCATCAATAATGATGATATTGGTTCCAGCACCGCGGATATGGGCTCCCATATTATTCAAGAGGGTAGCTACATCAATAATTTCAGGTTCACGGGCTGCATTTTCAATAATAGTACGACCATTTGCTTTAACCGCAGCAATCATCGTATTAATCGTCGCACCTACACTAACCGTGTCCATGTAAATACTTGCACCATGAAGTCCTGTATCTTTAGCAGATAACTTCATGTTATCTCCCTCGTAGCTAACAGTTGCTCCCATAGCTTCAAAAGCCTTAAGGTGTAAGTCAATAGGGCGAGGTCCCAAATCACATCCACCAGGTAAACCAACAGTGGCTTCACCAAAGCGACCTAGGAGACTTCCATAAAAATAATAAGATGCACGAAGACTATTGATTTTCCCATAAGGCATTGGAATATTTTGAACACCTCTTGGATCAATCTCTAACACATCGTCATAACGCTTAACGGTAGCCCCCATTAACTCCATAATTTCGACAAGACTAGCAACATCGGAAATATCTGGGACACAATCCAAAGTTACAACATCATCTGCCAAAATAATAGCTGGAATCAAAGCTACTACACTATTTTTTGCGCCACTAATGGTAATCTCACCTTGCAGGGGCAAGCCACCATTGATAACAATTTTTCTCATTTTAAATTTTTTATACTCTTTCAAAATTTCTAAAAAGGTCCTACATTAAAGTATATCATAAATTCACCCTTTTTTCCATCATTTTCAATTATATTAGCTGAATCGTATTTATTGGTAAATGAGCTGTCTTGAAATGTTTTGTCCCTTTTTGCCCCCTAAATACAAAAATAGCCCTTCGGATAAAATCCGAGGGGCTAGAAACGTTGTTAAATCAACGGCCGAACTTTTGAATTTAATGGTTCGGGATAAAATAGTTCACTGAACTATTTTATTTTTTAAGGTTGTAGAATGATTTCAATCCACGGTATTCTGCTACTTCACCAAGTTGGTCTTCGATGCGAAGCAATTGGTTGTATTTAGCGATACGGTCTGTACGTGAAAGTGAACCTGTTTTAATTTGTCCTGCGTTAGTTGCAACTGCGATGTCAGCGATTGTTGAATCTTCAGTTTCACCTGAACGGTGTGATACAACGGCAGTGTAACCAGCTTCTTTAGCCATTTCGATAGCTTCAAAAGTTTCAGTAAGAGTACCGATTTGGTTAACTTTGATAAGGATTGAGTTAGCAGCACCTTCTTGGATACCACGTGCAAGGTAGTCAGTGTTTGTTACGAAGAAGTCGTCACCAACAAGTTGTACTTTCTTACCAAGACGTTCAGTAAGAGCTTTCCAACCATCCCAGTCGTTTTCATCCATACCATCTTCGATAGTAATGATTGGGTATTTGTTAACCAATTCTTCAAGGTAGTCGATTTGTTCTGCAGATGTACGAACAGCAGCGCCTTCACCTTCAAATTTAGTATAGTCGTAAACTTTACGTTCTTTATCGTAGAATTCTGATGAAGCACAGTCAAATCCGATAAATACGTCTTTACCTGGAACATATCCAGCAGCTTCGATCGCAGCAAGGATAGTTTCAACACCATCTTCAGTTCCTTCGAAACGAGGAGCGAATCCACCTTCGTCACCTACGGCAGTTTCCAAACCACGTGATTTAAGGATTTTCTTAAGAGCGTGGAAGATTTCAGCACCGTAACGAAGAGCTTCTTTAAATGTTGGAGCACCAACTGGCAAGATCATGAATTCTTGGAAAGCGATTGGAGCGTCAGAGTGAGAACCACCGTTGATGATGTTCATCATTGGAGTTGGAAGAACTTTAGTGTTGAATCCACCAAGGTAGCTGTAAAGTGGGATTTCAAGGTAGTCAGCAGCAGCACGAGCTACAGCGATAGACACACCAAGGATTGCGTTTGCACCCAATTTACCTTTGTTAGGAGTACCGTCAAGAGCGATCATAGCACGGTCGATAGCTTGTTGATCACGTACATCGTAGCCAATAATAGCTTCAGCAATGATGTTGTTTACGTTGTCAACAGCTTTTTGTGTACCAAGACCACCGTAACGAGATTTGTCACCGTCGCGAAGTTCAACTGCTTCGTGTTCACCAGTAGAAGCTCCTGATGGAACCATACCACGTCCGAAAGCACCTGATTCAGTGTAAACTTCTACTTCAAGTGTTGGGTTACCGCGTGAGTCTAGGACTTCGCGAGCGTAAACATCAGTAATAATTGACATTTTTTACTCTCCTTATGAGTTAAATTTTTTACACCTCTATAATACCTTAAAACCCCTCCTTTTTCAAGAAAAAACGTTATCTTTGTGCAAATTTTCCTTAACTTTATAAAGTAATCGCTTTCTTTTGTCTGTTTTATTCTAACTTTTATGATATACTGTTTTTATGACAGATTTATCAAAACAATTACTTGAAAAAGCTCATGGTGGCCCAAAATTAAATCCAGATGAGCAAAGACGCTATCTTGGCACTTTTGAGGAAAGAGTTCTTGGATATGCAGATATTGACACAGCAAATAGTCCTCAGTTAGAAAAAGGCTTTTTATCTATTTTAGAAAATCTTCAGGAAAAAGCAGAACCACTATTTGTGAAGATTTCACCAACTATCGAATTTGACAAGCAAGTTTTCTACTTAAAAGAAGCTAAAGAAACTGATAGTCAAGCTACCATTGTATCTGAAGAGCATACTTCTTCTCCTTTTGGCCTGATTATTCATACCAATGCACCAGTACAAGTAGAAGAAAAGGACCTTCGACTTGCTTTTGCAAAACTTTGGGAAGTTAAAAAGGAAGAACCAGCCAAAACATCCATCTGGAAGAAATTGTTTGGCTAAATCTTGCGCATAGTTAATAAGTGCCCTATATTGGTAGCCGTGTGCTCCAAATAGAGACTGGCATTTTTCAAACTACCTTCTAGAGGTTCGCTTTTCTCTAAAATAGAAAAGGCAGCTTGGATATTTTCAAATGGTAAGGAAGGTAAATCTTCAGCAATACTACCACAAATAGCAATGACAGGAACTCCGACAGGGGTTCTTTTTGCAACACCTATAGGCGCTTTACCTGCTAAACTTTGACGATCTAGCCTTCCTTCTCCAACAATAACCAAATCAGCATCTGCAACTTTCTTATCAAAGTTGATTAGGTTCAAGCAGGTATCAATTCCCGACACGATATTTGCCTGAGCAAAGGCACACAAACCGCCCGCAATGCTTCCACCAGCTCCTGCTCCTTTAATTTCTAATATTGCAGGGGAGACTTTTTCATAAAAATCTTGAATTGCCTGATCTAGGACTGGAAACATAGCAGGATGTAGGCCTTTTTGTTTGCCAAAAATGTAGGTCGCACCTTGATGACCACATAAGGGACTCACGACATCTGCTAAAATACGAATTTGAACATCTTCAGGAATTTCATAGCGATTTTCTGTTGAAACAGAAGCTAATTTTAGTAAGGATTGACCGCAAGCAGGCAAGACATCTCCATTCTTATCATAAAATTGATAACCCAAACCAGCAGCAATCCCCAGTCCCCCATCATTACTGGCCGTGCCACCAACGCCGATATAGATTTCTTTAATCTCTTGACTAATGAGGTGCCGAATCAATTCCCCTATTCCACAAGTTTGGATTTGCAGTGGATTTCGTTTCTCTAGCGGAATCTTTCCAAGGCCGACTAAGTCAGCAACTTCAAATAGTGCCAGTCCCCCTTTTTGAAAATATCGCATTTCTTCTTTTTGTCCAAAAGGTCCTGTAACTTGGATCCATTTTTCTTCAAGGTCAAGAGAATGTCGAATGGAATCTACAGTGCCTTCTCCCCCATCACCAACAGGGCAGAGGAGACAGTCTACATCTGCTATCGATTGTTGGAAGCCTCTTTTTATTGCTTCAGCTACTTGTTGAGCGGACAAGCTTTCCTTAAACGAATCTGGTGCAATTACAATCTTCATATTTTCCCTCATTCTAAACAATCAATCAAGGGAAGAACTTCTAAAAAATCCCTCTTGTCAACATGGTTTGGTATTTCTTGTTTCAGTACTTTTTTGGCACAAAAAGCAATTCCCAGTCCTGCTGACTTCAACATTAATAAGTCATTAGCCCCGTCACCGATTGCAACAGTTCTTTCTTGAGGAAGTTTTAGTTCCTCTCTCCATTTTTCCAGAGTCTCTTTTTTGACCTCAGGACTTATAATTTGTCCAATCAATTTTCCAGTTAAAAGACCATCTTTGACTTCAAGTTGATTGGCAGAGAAATAGGCAATACCAAGGAATTTTGCAAGCCTCTCAACTATTGGAGTAAATCCACCAGACACCAGACCAACCAAGATGCCATTCTTTTGAAGAATAGAGATGAATTCTTGGGCATTTGGCGATAGATGAATTGAGTTGAAGACTTTATCAAATACAGAAACAGGAAGTCCTTCCAACAAGGAAACTCTTTTTCTTAAACTGCTTTCAAAGTCTAACTCTCCTCTCATTGCCCGACTTGTAATCAGCGAAATTTCCTCCTCACGACCTGCCTCTCTTCCCAAAAGATCAATTACTTCTTCTAGGAGTAAGGTTCCATCAACATCCATAACACACAAACCTTTTACTTGAGACATCAGTTCTCCTCTCTAAACAGCCCAAAAATCGTATGAAGTCATCATACGATTTTATCTATTAATTAACTAAACTATGGTACAACTCAAGGTATGACCTGCAGGCTGTATCCCACGAGAAATCACACTCCATAGCTTGTTTTTGTAGATTTCTCCAAATATCAGGATGGTTTCTATACAAGTCCAAAGCTGTTTGGAAAGTCCAATTTAACCAGTAAGGAGATAGATTGTCAAAGCTAAAGCCAGTACCGCTTCCTTCGATTGGATTGAAAGCGCGAACGGTATCTCGCAAGCCACCAACTTCATGAACCAATGGCAAGGTTCCATAACGCATAGCCATCATCTGAGACAAGCCACACGGTTCAAAACGACTCGGCATGAGGAAGAGGTCACAAGCAGCGTAGATTTCTTGGGCTAGTTTGACATCAAAAGTGATATTTGCTGATAGCTTGTCTGGATATATTTGAGCAAACCATGAGAAAGCTCCTTCAAAGGCTGGATCACCAGTTCCCAAAAGAACAATCTGAACATCATTTTGCAAGATATGGTGAAGACTTTCGACCACCACATCAAAACCTTTTTGACGTGTCAAACGAGAAACAATTCCCACCAGTGGAACATCAGCCCTAACGGGTAAGCCAACTCTTTCTTGCAATTTTGCCTTATTCTGGGCTTTACCAGACAAATCTTCCTGATTAAAATGATAATCTAAAAGAGCATCCGTCTGAGGATTATACAGATCAGCATCAATCCCATTCACGATACCAGAAACTTTACCAGACTCCATTCGAAGAATCTGATCCAAGTTACATCCAAACTGACTAGTCATAATTTCATGGGCATAGCTAGGCGAGACAGTTGAAACACGATCCGCATAGAGAATACCTGCCTTCATCCAGTTCAGACAGTTGTTCCAGCGAAGGGTGCCATCAGCATAACGCTCAAAGCCAACTCCAAACAAATCCCATAACATTCCTTCTGAAAATTGTCCTTGGAATTCCAAATTATGAATGGTTAAAACAGTTTTAATGCCCTCATAGGCTTGAATCCAACGGTATTTTTCCTTCAACAAGAACGGTATCATGGCTGTATGGTAATCATGAACATGAAGAAGGTCAGGAATAAAGTCAATCCTTTCCATAGCCTCAATGGCAGCAAGTTGGAAAAAGGCAAAGCGTTCTCCGTCATCAAAATCACCGTAAACATGCCCACGGAAGAAATAATATTGGTTGTCAATAAAGTAGAAGGTTACACCATTTAATACTGTTTTCTTAATTCCACAATACTGTCTGCGCCAACCAACACTCACCTCAAAATGAAGCACATCTTCAATTTGATTTCCAAATTTAGCCTCTACCATATCATAGTAGGGTAAAATCACTGCAACTTCATGTCCCGCTTTTACCAGTGATTTGGGAAGAGCGCCAATGACGTCTCCCAAACCACCTGTTTTTGAAAAGGGTGCACCCTCTGCTGCTACAAATAAAATTTTCATGAATGAATATCCTCTGTTACTTTGCTACCTTTCTTAACGACAACTGGATGTTCTGCAGTTCCTCGAATCACAACGCCATCCGCAACTTCAACACCCTTGTCCAAGATAGCATATTCGACCTGAGCACCTTCTCCAATGACAACACGAGGGAAGAGTAGACTATCTTTAACCAAGCTATCCTTATGGACATGAATATTACGTGATAGAACCGAATTAGCCACTTGACCTTCAATGATACTACCAGAAGCAAACTGAGAAGTGCTTACTTTAGATGTATTAGCATAATAAGTTGGCTCTTCGTTTTTAACCTTGGTATAAATCTTTTGATTTGGTGAGAAGAGAGAGTAGAATTTTTGTGATTCAAGCATATCTTTGTTAGCTTGATAATAAGACTCTACAGAGTGAATATTTGCCAGATAACCTGTGTACTCGTAGGCAAAAGCCCCTTCTTTTGCAGCCAAATCCCGTAAAACATAGCGCAACTTCTCTGGATGTTCTTTTTTAGCTTCTTCTTCCAATCGTTCTATCAACCAAGGTGTATCAACGACAAAGATATCTGTAGACATGTTATAGATTTGATCTGGTAACTTGCTATCAAAGAGTTTATGAGAACGAACATGGTCTGTTTCATCCACTTCCAAGATTGCATTTACTTCTGAAATATCTTTTTTAGGCAGTTTTTTATAAACTACAGTGATTGGACCTTTTGTTGTACTGTGTAGGTGGAATACTTGGTTCAGATCAATATTAATCAAAACATCACAGTTAAGTGACACTGTTTGGTTGGAGCCAGAACGTTTCAAATAAGTGAGAAGCTGTTGGTAGTATTCTTTTCCAACTGTACTACTTTCCACACGGGTATTGTAAATACCTAGATAGTAGTGGCTAAGAAGAGTTGATAAGCCCCACTCACGTCCTGAACGGATATGGTCAAAGACAGAACTGATATTATCTTGTTGGAAAATACCAAAGATACTACGGACACCTGCATTAGCAAGACTTGAAAGCGGGAAGTCAATCAAGCGATATTTCCCACCAAATGGCAAACTAGCTACTGGACGGTGGTCTGTCAGTGTTGACATATCATGAAAACCAACTGTATTTCCTAAAATGGCAGAATATTTATCAATCTTCATCTGTTGCTACCCCCACTACTTCATTATATCCTACAACTTGTACTTCTTCTGTTCCATCAATTTCGACACCGTCCGAAATAACTGCACCTTCACCAATAATGGCACGTTTGATTTTAGCTCCCTGACCAACAATTGCACCACTCATGATAACTGAATCTACTACTTCTGCCCCTTCGCGAACTTGCGCACCTGTTGAAAGGATAGAATGTTTAACAGTTCCATCTACAAAACAGCCATCAACAACCAAGGAATCTTCCACATGAGCATTTGCCCCAAGGAAGTTTGGTGGTGAAATTAAGTTTCTTGAGTAAATCTTCCATTGACGGTTACGGCTGTCCAAGGCATTCTCTGGAGAAATGTACTCCATGTTCGCTTCCCAAAGCGACTCAATGGTACCAACATCTTTCCAGTAACCTTTAAATTCATAGGCATAGACACTTTCACCTGACTCAAGGTAATTTGGAATGACATTTTTACCAAAGTCTGACATATCTACATTGCTCTTTTCAGCAGCAACGAGCATATTGCGGAGACGTTGCCAATCAAAGATATAGATTCCCATAGAAGCTTTGGTAGATTTAGGTTGAGCTGGTTTTTCTTCAAATTCAACAATGCGGTTATTGGCATCTGTATTCATGATACCAAAACGACTAGCTTCTTTCAAAGGGACATCAAGAACTGCTACTGTCAAACTAGCATTATTATCCTTGTGAGACTGGAGCATATCATCATAGTCCATTTTATAGATGTGGTCCCCAGACAGAATCAAGACATACTCAGGATTGACACTGTCAATATAATCGATATTTTGGTAAATAGCGTGACTAGTCCCTTCGAACCAACGATTTCCTTCACTTGCAGAATAAGGTTGAAGAATAGAGACACCAGAATTGATACCGTCTAGTCCCCAGCTTGAACCGTTTCCAATATGATTGTTAAGAGCAAGTGGCTGGTACTGTGTAATGACTCCAACATTGTGAATCCCTGAGTTGGCACAGTTTGAAAGAGCAAAGTCAATGATACGGTAGCGCCCACCAAATTGCACAGCTGGTTTTGCGATGCTTTGAGTGAGTTTACCGAGACGAGTTCCTTGCCCACCAGCAAGAATCAAAGCTAACATTTCATTCTTCATTTTCTACTCCTTTTTGGTTTTTATTTGTGACGGTTTTTGCAGATTTCAAGCGACGTTTGATTTTCCAAACACTTGCTCCCATAGCCGGTAGGGTAAAGGTCAAGGTCTGCTCATAATCTTTCCATAGTCCTTCTTGCGTTTGCACAGTTTGATTGTGCTCTTTCCAAACGCCTCCCCACTCTTCTAACTCAGTATTCCAGACTTCTTCATAAATCCCTGCAACAGGCAGACCAATGGTAAAATCTTTTCGTTCAACAGGTGCCATATTAAAGACGCAGACTAGCATATCGCCCTTCTTACCCTTACGAATGAAGGAAAGAACACTCTGGTCTCGATTATCCGCATCAATGATTTCAATACCATCATAGCTGGTATCGATTTCCCACAGACAGCGATGATCTTTGTAAAACTGGTTTAGCTGAGAAGTGAAATACTTCATCTTAGCATTCATAGGGTCTTCTAGATTAGACCATTCCAACTGCTCTTCAGATCTCCATTCTAGGAATTGGCCGTATTCACTACCCATGAAGAGCAATTTCTTACCAGGGTGACAAATTTGGTAAGTGTAGATATTGCGTAAGCCTGCGAATTGATTGTAGCGATCTCCCCACATCTTATGCATCATACTCTTCTTACCGTGAACTACTTCATCGTGCGAGAATGGTAGGAGATAGTTTTCATTGAAAACATACATAAAGCTGAAAGTCACCAAATTAAAGTCATACTTACGGTAAATAGGGTCTTCTTCGTAGAATCGGAGGATATCATTCATCCAGCCCATATTCCACTTGTAGTCAAATCCTAAACCACCAAGCTCTTTCATTCCCGTAATCTTGGTTGCTGACGAACTTTCTTCTGCGATCATCATAACATCTGGATGAACTAGTTTAATCACATCATTCAAGCGTTGAAGGAAATAATAACCCTCATAGTTGAGATTGCCACCATCTTTATTAGGCGTCCATGGAGCATCATCGTAGTCAAGATAGAGCATGTTGCTAACCGCATCCACGCGAATACCATCTAAATGATAAAAATCAATCCAAAACTTAATACTAGAAATCAAGAAAGACTGGACTTCATTCTTTCCAAGGTCAAAATTGAGTGCTCCCCAACCGTAGTTATGAGCCTTATTATGGTCTTGGTATTCAAAAGTCGGTGTTCCATCATAATAGGCCAAGGCATCATCATTGATAGTAAAGTGACCAGGTACCCAGTCTACAATAACACCTATATTGTTTAAGTGACATTCCTCAACAAAATCTTGAAACTCTTCAGGACGACCATAGGCATGCTCTAGAGCAAAGTAACCCATAAGCTGATAGCCCCAACTCAAACCTAGTGGGTGAGACATCAGGGGCATAAACTCAATGTGAGTATAATTCATCTCAACCAAGTAAGGAATGAGTTCATCTTTCAATTGAGCAAAACTATAGGGGCTGCCATCCGGATTTCTCTTCCAAGAGCCAGCATGAGCCTCATAAATATTGACAGGACGCTCTTCAAAGCTCAAGCGTTTTCTACGGGCTAGCCAGAGGCCATCCTTCCATTTCTTTTCTGGAATATCTGTTAAAATAGCCCCAGTACCAGGTCGTGCCTCATATCGTACAGCCAAAGGGTCAATCTTCATCAGCTGATGACCATTTGCACGTGTGATATGGTACTTATAAATTTGGCCTTCTTGAGCAAGACTGGTAAAGACTTCCCAGACTCCAAATTCATTTCGTTCCATCGGAATTTGATTTTCAACCCAAGTGGTGAAATCCCCTACCAAGTGAACAGCCTGAGCATTAGGCGCCCACACACGAAAAGTATAGCCATACTCTCCATTTTTTTCTTCCCTATGAGCTCCCAGATAGTGCTGGAGGTGAAAATTTTCACCTGTCATAAAGGTTTTTAAAGCATTATTCTTATCCATACACCCTCCTAATTCTGTAAGCGTTTTCTATAGATTTATTATACTACCTTTTTAGGGAAGATTCAAGTAAATTACGGAATTTGCAAAAAAATTTTTTGAAAGTCTTCAACAAATTCACTGATGTGTTCACTTGTAAATCAAGAAATTTTCAGAAACGCTATGAAAACGAATTGTTTTTTTATAATACTATCATAAAGTTCGTTATTTAGCTAACAAAAATATAATTTTAAGTAAAAAAATAAATCAGGAAACGAATCTCCTGATTTTATTAACAGATAAATCACCACAAATGAATTTAAATTGTAAATCTATTCTACAAAACTTTAAAGACGCTGGCACTGACGCCACCAACCATGTCTTTATCACTTAAATGGCTATTGGTCACCAATAGTTCTAGATTTCCAGCATTTTCAAACTGGAAGTCTTGCCCTTTAGCATTAAATACAACCAGTAAATGGTCTTTCCCTTGAATCTCATAGACAATCAAACCACTATGTTCATTTGCTGAATGAACAAAAACATGATGGTAAATTTCATCATAAGTAGGGTAAGAAAAGGCACAGGTTTCTGTCTTCAATCGAATCATTTGACGGATAAACTCAATACTATCTTGACGCTCATTGATCAAGTCCCAGTTCACTTGGTTCACACTGTCAGGAGCGTTATAGCTATTCATAGCACGCTCTCTATCATCATGAGTCAACTCACCATTTTCACCAGTCGCAACTAGTTTGGTACGACCAAATTCTTGACCGATTTCCATAAAGGACATCCCCTGCATGAGCAGATTCATGGCTGTGGCTGTCTCAACCTTGCGCATGATTTGTTCTGAACTTTGGTCTGGATGAAGGGTCGCCAACAAATCGTGAAGATTGTAATTGTCATGGGCCTCCACATAGTTAAGCACTTGATTTGGATGTGTATAGGTTCCTAGTTCACGACTACCTAGGATTGCTTTGGCTAGAATTGGCTCTGTCGCAGCACCACTGACAAAACCTGACTTGATAGCACCATAAACTTCTCCACCTTTAACAGCATCTCGCTGGTTGTCATTAAAGAAACCAATATTTGGCATCTGGTAGGCATTGTCTTTCTTAGCCTTATCATATGGGGCAAGACCTGTTCCCATATCCCATCCTTCTCCATAGAGGATAATATTAGGGTCGATTTCATCCAAACTCTGACGAATCATCTGCATGGTCTTAACATCATGAATCCCCATCAAGTCAAAACGGAAGCCGTCAATATTATATTCTTGCACCCAGTATAGAAGAGAATCAATCATATACTTGCGGAACATTTCGTGTTCACTGGCAGTTTCATTTCCAACACCCGTTCCATTCTGGAAGGTGCCATCTGGATTCATACGATAATAGTAATCAGGGACTGTTGTTTGGAAAGGTGCATCAACAACTGAGAAGGTATGGTTATAGACCACATCCATAATAACACCAATACCCGCATCGTGGTAAGCTTGAACCATGGCCTTCAAATCGCGAATAACCTGAGCTGGATCATCTGGGTTTGTTGAAAAACTAGTTTCTGGTGCGTTATAGTTTTGTGGGTCATAACCCCAGTTGTAGGTTACATTCCCATCTTCATCATATTCTTTATGACGGTCTGCAATTGGTTGCAACTGAACATAATTGTAGCCCAACTTCTTGATGTGATCAAAAGCAGTTGACTGACCGTACTGGTTAACTGTTCCAGTCTGAGCAGCACCCAAGAAAGTTCCTCTAAGATGTTCATCTACACCTGAGGTCGGTGATTTGGTCAAATCACGAATGTGCATTTCACAAATAACTGCCTTACATGGATTTGCCAAGCGCCAAGTAGCCTCTGAACCGTGCTTGACCTCGAAGTTTGCAACTTGCTTTTCTTCATGGCTCAGGATAGCTGAACGTTTGCCATCAGGACTGGTCGCGATGGTGTAAGGATCGCGTGTCAGTGTTTGGTGGTGAGGAAATTGGACTTGATACTGATAAGCCTTACCAGTCAAATCTTCCTCAACATCCAAACTCCAGACACCGATTGTATTGTCCTTATGATTATAGGAGTAGCTATTACCTCTCTCCATCTCAAAAGTCTTCCAAACAGGTGCATCATTAGCAGCTGATTCATAAACGACAACCTGCACTTCTGTCGCTGTAGGAGCCCAGAGGACGAAATGAACCTGATTATCCACTACACGGCAACCCAATTCACCTTGGTAGCCCCAGTGGTGGTCGAAACTAGCGCTATTGATAGCCTTGTCAAAGGCAAAAGGATTTTGATTTTTATAGAAAGGACTGGCAATAGCAGGATTTTCAGAATAATAAATTCTATCATCCCCTTCCAAAATCCAGACCTCTGTTAAGAGGGGATAGTGATTAAAACGGATGGCATATTCTTTACTGGTTTGACCTGTATGAACCACAAAATTCAAGCTTTCTAAGGGATGAGCACTTGGGTGTTCAAAGCTAAATAAGGCTCCAAAATAATCTTCTTGGTAAGTTAGTAAATCAATTCGTTGATCCTTACTCTTTACAAAAGAGCAAGTGTCGTATTCACCATTCTTGCGATGGTAATGAATGCGCATAGGGTAGTTATACATTTTTATTTTTCCTTTTCCTTTTTTAATTTGTTTCTGTTTCACTAATAAATTCTTGACCAATCTCGTCTCGATTGACAAACTAGTTATACTGTCTAAACTCTGGTTTTAAACGATCATTACAAACTTTCTAGCCAAGCTTCATCCCGAACTTCAATACCAAGTTCTTGTGCTTTTTGAAGTTTACTTCCAGCATCTGCTCCTGCAACAACAAGGTCGGTCTTTTTAGAAACACTACCTGTTACTTTGGCACCCAAACTTTCGAGTTTGCTTTTAGCTTCTGAGCGCTTGAGCCGTTTCAATTTTCCAGTCAATACCACTGTCAAGCCTGACAAGGCTGTATCCGCTACTACAGTCTGACCTTTATAATCCAGATTGACCCCAGCTTCTTTCAATTCTCTTAGGAGAATTTCAGAGCCTTCTGTCGCAAAATATGTCTGAAGACTCTTGGCAATCACACCACCCAAACTTTCAATACTAGCCACTTCATCTGGATCTGCCTGAGCCAGATTTTCAATTGAACGGAAATGTTGGAGTAAGAGCTGACTGGCCTTGCTTCCGACATGGCGAATCCCTAGTCCAAACAAGAGTTTTTCAGCAGAGTTTTCCTTAGATGCTTGAATGGCTTGATACAGTTTAGCAGCGGACTTTTCCTTAACCCCCTCTAAAAGGAGGAAATCTTCTTCTTGTAATCGGTAAATATCCGCCACATCCTTAACCAGATTAGCAGCAAATAGCTTCTCAACAATAGATGGCCCAAGGCCTGTAATATTCATAGCATCACGAGAAGCAAAGTGAATCAAACCTTCCATGATTTGAGCAGGGCAACGCGGATTGATACAACGGAGAGCCACTTCATCTTCAAAGTGCAACAAGTCAGAGTCACAACTTGGACAGTTTGTAGGGATATCTAGTTTTTCTTCAGAAATCCGTTTGGACTCTACCACACGTAAAACTGCAGGGATGATGTCCCCGGCCTTATAGACGATGACCGTGTCGTCTTTGCGGATATCTTTTTCAGCAATGTAATCCACATTGTGCAGGGTCGCACGGCTAACAGTTGTTCCGGCTAGTTGTACTGGTGTTAGATTTGCAGTTGGGGTTACAACACCGGTACGGCCAACTGTCCAATCGACTGATAAGAGTTGGGCTTCTTTTTCCTCAGCAGGAAACTTGTAGGCTACAGCCCACTTTGGAGCCTTAACGGTAAAGCCAAGTTCTTCTTGACCTGCTAGGTCATTGACCTTGATCACCACTCCATCGATATCATAAGGCAGATTCTCCCGTGCCTCTCCTACTTCTTGGATAAAATTCCAAATCTCATCCATGCTTTCAGCCAAGATTCGCTTAGGATTGACCACAAAACCAAGTTGTTCTAGGTGCTTCAAAACCTTTTCTTGGCTGTCACGAGTTGAAGGGCTGGCTTCTTGATAGAGGAACGTTGCAAGGTTGCGCTTGGCAACTACTGCTGTATCTAACTGCCGAAGGGTTCCCGCCGCCGCATTACGAGGATTGGCAAATTCAGGCTCTCCATTTTCTTGACGAGCTTGGTTGACCTGGTCAAAAGAAGCGCGTGGCATATAACATTCTCCACGAACTGTGATATCTAATTCTTCTGGCAAAGTCAAAGGAATGTCCTTAACACGCTTGAGGTTTTCCGTGATATTCTCTCCAACAGAACCGTCTCCACGTGTTGCCCCAGCAAGCAAAATCCCCTTTTCATAAGTCAGCGAGATTGACAAACCATCGATTTTCAGCTCACAAATATAGGTTGGATGAGCCACTTCCTTACGAACACGCGCATCAAAAGCTTCAAGCTCCTCACGTGAAAAAGCATCCTGCAAACTATAAAGAGGATACTGATGACTGTATTTTTCAAAACCATCTAAGACTTTGCCACCAACACGATGGGTCGGACTGTCTGCTAACACTTGATCTGGATAGGCAGCTTCCAACTCGACCAACTCACGGTAAAGGCGGTCATACTCACTATCTGAAACCGACGGATTATCGCTGGTATAGTACTCAGTCGCATAGCGATTGAGTAAGGTGACTAACTCATTCATTCTTTTATTCATAAGACCATTTTACCATAAAGTAAGCCCTCCTCACAATGGAGAAGGACAGAAAACTTAGAAATCTTACACCTGCTCTGATAATTCTTCCCATTCAAGCATAGCTTCTTCCTGACGGTGGCTGATTTTGTCCAGTTCAGCCTGCAATTCCATGAGTTTTTCGGCATCGTTTGTTTCCAACATTTGTTCAGAAATGGCTTGGCTTTGACTTTCTAACTCTTCGATTTCAGCTTCTAGACTTTCAATTTGTCGCATGAGTTTGCGAACTTCTTTTTGACTTTCTTTTTGGGCTTGATAGTCATTAACTGGGCTTGCTTCTTTTGCTTGATTGCTAGTTGAAGCTTCCTCACTTTGAATCATTTCTACTTCTGCTTTCTTCTCAACATAGTAGTCATAATCTCCCAAGTAAAGAGTCGAGCCATTCTCAGACAATTCTAGAACATGGGTAGCCACACGATTGATAAAGTAACGGTCATGGCTGACAAAGAGCAAGGTTCCATCGAAGTCAATCAAGGCATTTTCTAGCACTTCCTTGCTATCAATATCCAAGTGGTTGGTTGGCTCATCCAGAATCAAGAAGTTGTTGTTTTCCATAGACAATTTAGCAAGAAGTAAACGAGCTTTTTCGCCACCAGACAGCATGCCGACTGATTTTTTAACATCATCTCCTGAGAAAAGGAAGGCACCTAGACGGTTACGAATTTCAATTTCCGGTGTTAGTTTAAAATCATTCCAGAGTTCATCCAGTACAGTATTACTTGGTATCAGCTTGCTTTGGGTTTGGTCATAGTAGCCAACCTCAACATTAGCGCCAAATCGCTTTTCACCCTTGATAAACGGAATCTGGTCCACGATTGATTTAATAAAAGTTGACTTGCCGATACCATTGGGACCAACGATGGCAACAGCATTCATCTTACGAAGGTCTAAGTTGATAGGCTCTGACAGTACTTCCCCATCATAGCCAATAGCTGCATTTTCAACAGTCAAAACAACATTGCCCGACGTTTTCTCAGACTGGAAGGTCATGTTGGCTGATTTCTTACCAGCTTCAGGCTTGTCCAAACGTTCCATTTTTTCCAGTTGTTTGCGTCGAGATTGGGCACGTTTGGTCGTTGAAGCTCGGACTAGATTACGATTGACAAAATCTTCCAGAGCAGCGATCTCCTTCTGCTGCTTTTCATAGTTTTTTGCCTCAGTAGCTAGCTTTTGCTCCTTCAGCTCAACAAAACGAGAGTAGTTACCCACATAACGATCCAAGGAATGCTTGGTCAAATCCAGCGTAATTGTCGCAACCTTATCCAAGAAATAACGATCGTGGCTGACAATAATGAGAGCTCCGCTATAGTTTACCAAGTAATTCTCCAACCAAGCAATGGTTTCAATATCCAAATGGTTGGTTGGCTCGTCCAATACTAAAAGATTGGGCTTTTCAAGAAGCATTTTAGCAAGTGCTAAGCGAGTATTTTGACCACCAGAAAGCTCAGCTATTTTCATCTGCCACATAGACTCGTCAAACTTGAATCCATTTAAAATCGCTCGAATATCAGCTTCATAGGTAAAGCCACCTGCTTGGCGAAAATTCTCAGATAAGCGGTCGTAATCTGACATCAGTTTATCCAAATCCTCACCAGACTTTTCACCCATCTCTAGCTCCATCTGACGAAGTTGTTTCTCCGTACGACGCAAGTCATCAAAGACATGAAGCATCTCATCGTAGATGGTATTTTCAGACTCAAAACGGCTATCTTGGGCTAGGTAAGACAGAGAAATATCTTTTTTCTTATTGATTTCTCCACTAGTTGGCTCCTCTTCTCCAACCAAAATCTTCAAAAGAGTAGACTTACCTGCACCATTTTTCCCAACAAGGGCAATCCTGTCTCGTTCATCAACTTGCAGGTTGATATTATCAAAAAGAACCTCTCCTGCAAAAGAACGTTCAATTTTATTAGCTTGTAAAATAATCATACAAGTAGTATAGCATGTTTCTCTAAGGCATTCAAGACTCGATAAACAGGCATAAGTCACTACTTTTCTGAAAATTATGCTACCGTTTTACTAAAACTCTAAAAAGTGCTATAATGTAAACGATTAAAACAATTTACAAAAAGGAGAATTTCAATGTCTTACCAAGAAAATTACCAGAAATGGGTTGATTTTGCGGAGCTTCCTGACTACCTTCGTCAAGATTTGGAAAATATGGACGAAAAAACAAAGGAAGATGCCTTCTATACAAATCTTGAATTTGGTACTGCAGGTATGCGTGGCTTGATTGGTGCTGGTACAAACCGCATCAACATCTACGTTGTTCGCCAAGCTACTGAAGGATTGGCTCGTTTGATTGAGTCAAAAGGTGGAAATGAAAAAGAACGTGGTGTCGCAATCGCCTACGATAGCCGTCACTTCTCACCAGAGTTTGCCTTTGAATCTGCAGCAGTTCTTGCTAAACATGGTATCAAATCTTATGTATTTGAAAGCCTTCGTCCAACTCCAGAACTATCATTTGCGGTTCGTCACCTCAACTGTTTCGCAGGTATTATGGTCACAGCCAGCCACAACCCTGCTCCATTTAATGGTTACAAGGTTTACGGTGAAGACGGTGGACAAATGCCTCCACACGATGCGGACGCTTTGACTACTTATATCCGTGCTATCGAAAACCCATTTGCGGTAGAAGTTGCTGATGTGGAAGCTGAAAAAGCTTCTGGCTTGATTGAAGTTATCGGCGAAGCTGTTGACGTAGAATACCTTAAAGAGGTTAAGGACGTAAACATCAACCCAGCTTTGATTGAAGAATTCGGCAAAGACATGAAGATTGTCTACACACCACTTCATGGTACTGGTGAAATGTTGGCTCGTCGTGCTCTTGCCCAAGCAGGATTTGACTCAGTTCAAGTCGTTGAAGCTCAAGCAACTGCTGACCCAGATTTCTCAACTGTAAAATCTCCAAACCCAGAAAGCCAAGCAGCCTTTGCACTTGCTGAAGAACTTGGTCGTCAAGTTGGTGCAGACGTTCTTGTCGCAACTGACCCTGATGCTGACCGTGTTGGTGTTGAAGTTCTTCAAAAAGATGGTAGCTACCTCAACCTTTCAGGTAACCAAATCGGTGCTATCATGGCGAAATATATCTTGGAAGCCCACAAAAACGCTGGAACTCTTCCTGAAAATGCAGCCCTCTGCAAATCTATCGTTTCAACTGACTTGGTAACGAAGATTGCTGAAAGCTACGGTGCAACCATGTTCAACGTTTTGACAGGTTTCAAATTTATCGCTGAAAAAATTCAAGAATTCGAAGAAAAACACAACCACACTTACATGATGGGATTTGAAGAAAGCTTCGGTTACTTGATTAAACCATTCGTACGTGATAAAGATGCTATCCAAGCTGTTCTTGTCGTTGCTGAACTTGCTGCCTACTATCGTTCACGTGGTTTGACACTTGCTGACGGTATCGAAGAAATCTATAAAGAATACGGCTACTACGCAGAAAAGACTATCTCTGTTACCCTTTCAGGTGTCGATGGTGCCGAACAAATCAAAGCAATTATGGCTAAATTCCGCAACAATGCTCCAAAAGAATGGAACACAACAGCTATTACTGTCGTAGAAGACTTCAAGGCTCAAACTGCTACTGCTGCTGACGGCACTGTTACAAACTTGACAACTCCTCCAAGTGATGTCTTGAAATACACACTTGCCGACGGTTCATGGATTGCCGTTCGCCCTTCAGGTACAGAACCAAAAATCAAGTTCTACATTGCAGTTGTAGGTGAAACTAACGAAGAATCACAAGCTAAGATTGCTAACATCGAAGCAGAAATCAATGCTTTTGTAAAATAAAGACCTATAAAAGATGAGACAAACCAATCTCATCTTTTTTTCGTATCAAATCTAAGCAATTTTAGAAACTTTATGGCATACTAGACTTATCAATGAAAGCGAGGTAATCTCATGGAACAATTTTTAGAAAACATCAAAGACCTTGAAGTCACTACAGTTGCGCGTGCGCAAGAAGCACTTGACAAGCAAGAAACAGCAACTTTCTTTATTGGTCGTAAAACTTGTCCTTACTGCCGTAAATTTGCAGGTACATTGGCAGGTGTTGTAGCTGAAACTAAAGCCCACATCTACTTCATCAATAGTGAAGAAGCAAGCCAACTCAATGAGTTGCAAGCATTCCGCTCACGCTACGGAATCCCAACTGTACCAGGATTCGTTCACATTGCAGATGGACAAATCAATGTCCGTTGCGACTCTTCAATGTCAGCACAAGAAATCAAAGAATTTGCAGGATTGTAAAAAAGCCACTCATCCGAGTGGTTTTTAAATGGTCAAAATTACCTTTTTTCAAGCAAATCTTGTATCATTCTATGCAGTTCTTCTATCTTCTTGGATTGTCTCTCTAGTAACATTCTCTGACTAGACAATTCATCTTGGAGTTTATCAAGTTTTATCTGTTCATCTGGATTATCTTTTACAAAAAAGTTCGTCAAGGCACTCGTTAACATTCCTATTGTTCCAATACCGACAAGCATTAATAAAACAGCTAACCATTTACCAAAAATCGAAGTCGGAACAATATCCCCATAACCAACTGTCGTTACAGTTACAAGAGCCCACCACAGACTTTCTGAAAAAGATTTTTCTTCAACAACGGATAAAATCGAACTCCCTACCAATACAATAAAGGAATTTAGATAGAAAATATAAAGCAAGCCATTTGTTCGTAAGAGTTTTCCAATCTTCTTTTCCAGCTTACCAGTCAATCCAACGATTCTTAAAAGACGAGTCAGTTTCAGTAATTTTGTCAGCCTTGCTAGGCGAAAGATGCGTCCTAATCGAAACACTGTAAAAATAGCATTTAAAGGAAGGATAGCTAGTAGGTCAAAGATATTTTCAATTATGAATCGCCATTTCCCTTTACTTAAAAAGAACCGCCAGCCATAATCCACCACGAAAACACCCCAAAGTAGTAAATCAATAATATTGTATGGAGGATTGTCCAAATCGACCATCTCAGCAAATCCAAGTAATACCAGAATAACAGAGATTAAAGCAAGTAAAATAATTGTTGTATCATAATAATCTGCAAAAAACCATTTTTTCTTCAAATTTTACTCTCCTCGCTTTCTATACTGTTATTACTCAACTTTAATTCAATAAATATCTCTCCGATGACCAACTTCTAAAGTAGCAATGACTAATTCATCATCTACAATTTGTACGATAACTCGATAATTACCAATTCTATAGCGCCATTGACCAACGCGATTACCAACCAAAGCCTTTCCGTGTCGTCTCGGGTCTTCCAAAACATTGGTTTGTAAATAGTTTGTAATTATCTTCTGCGTATAACGATCCAATTTTTTCAATTGCTTGATGAAACGTCTTGTTGGAACTAATTTATACAAATTATTCATCCTCCAAGCCTAAATCATGCATCATTTCTTCCCAAGTAATGGGTTCAACTCCTTTTTCCAAGTCTTCTAAATACTCTTGATAGGCTAAATCTGCCACACGAGCATCGTATTCATCTTCTAGAGCTTCAAGAGTTTTGGTGCGGATAAGTTCCGACAGGGAAACTCCTTCAAACTTAGCCATCGCTTTCATAAATGTTTTGTCAGCTTCAGAAACTTTTAATGTAATAGTAGTCATCTTTTGCACTCCCTTTTTTAATAGTAACACCATTGTATTACTTTTTAGGTGTTCAGTCAATATAAAAAGAACACCTTCTTAGCGTTCTTTCTATATCTCTGTCAGTGGTGTTGCTGTATCTGGAGAGGTATCATAAACCTTAAAGTCCACTCCGACTCCTAGATCGGCTTGAGCTAGCTGGTTGACCATGGTCATGTGAGCCAGCTCCTTGATATTGTTCTCCTTAGACAAATGTCCAAGGTATATTTTCTTAGTGCGGTTTCCCAAGGTACGAATCATAGCTTCAGCACCGTCCTCGTTAGAAAGGTGACCCAGATCCGATAGGATTCGTTGTTTGAGTCGCCAAGCGTAAGAACCTGCTCGCAAAATCTCTACATCATGGTTGGACTCGATAAGATAGCCATCTGCATTTTCGACAATTCCTGCCATTCGATCACTAACATAACCTGTATCTGTCAAAAGGACAAAACTCTTATCATCCTTCATAAAGCGATAGAACTGCGGTGCGACTGCATCATGGCTCACACCAAAACTCTCGATATCAATATCTCCAAAGGTTTTGGTTTTGCCCATCTCAAAGATATGCTTTTGTGAAGAATCCACCTTGCCAAGATACTTGCTATTTTCCATAGCCTGCCAGGTCTTTTCATTGGCATACAAATCCATACCATACTTGCGAGCCAACACACCGACTCCATGGATATGGTCAGAATGCTCATGGGTAATCAAGATGGCATCCAAGTCTTCTGGCTTGCGATTTATTTCAGCAAGTAGGCTGGTGATTTTCTTACCAGATAAGCCTGCATCCACTAAAAGTTTCTTTTTTGGGGTTTCCAGATAAAAGGAATTTCCACTGGAACCCGACGCTAAAATACTGTATTTAAAGCCTGTTTCACTCATTCTGGTCTTCTATTTCGTCCTCCCATACTTCTTCCTTCACTGCATCCTTATCATAAGGGAGCACAATGGTAAAGGTTGATCCCTTACCATATATACTCTTGGCCCAAATAAAACCATTATGTTGTTTGATAATTTCTTTAGCGATAGACAGTCCTAGCCCTGTTCCACCTTGAGCACGGCTTCTAGCACGATCCACACGGTAGAAACGATCAAAGATACGAGGCAAATCCTGCTTAGGAATACCCAATCCTTGGTCAGAGATGGATAAAATCATCTGATCATCAGTTGTCTTCATGGTCACTGTGATTTTCCCACCATCTGGAGAATATTTAATGGCATTGTTGAGAATATTATCAATCACCTGTGTCATCTTATCTGTATCTATCTCTATCCAGACTGAGGTAATTGGATAATCTCTCACCAGTTCATATTTCTTCTCTTCGTCCTGCCCTCTTATCTGATCAAAACGGTTGAGGATAAAGGTTATAAAGGCAGTGAAATTGATTAATTCCACATCTAGATGACTGGTTTCATTATCAATACGTGAAAGATGAAGAAGATCTGTCACCATTCGCATCATACGATTGGTTTCGTCTAAAGACACCTTTATAAAATCTGGTGCTACAGGTTCTGACAAGGCACCCTCATCCAAGGCTTCAAGATAGGATTTTACGCTAGTCAGTGGAGTCCGTAGCTCATGACTAACGTTGGAAACAAAGAGTCTCCGTTCCCGTTCTTCCTTCTCCTGCTCCGTCGTATCATGCAAAACTGCAACCAAACCTGAGATAAAGCCAGACTCTCGACGAATCAAGGCGAAGCGTACACGAAGGCTCAGATACTCACCATTGTCATCCTGAGAATCAATCATGAGTTCAGGAATTTGGGTGATCAAATCACGAAGTTCATACTCATCTTCAATCTTAAGCAATTCTAGGATACTTTTGTTTAGAACATCTTCCTTCTGAACGCCTAGCTGTTTCTTAGCCATGTCATTAATCATAGTAATCTTACCACGACGATTGGTCGCGAGGACACCATCTGTCATGTAAGAGAGGATACTGTGTAATCGTTTACTCTCTTGTTCCAGATTTTCTTGAGTCAAACGAATTACTTCTGATAAATCATTGAGATTATTGGTAATATTAGTGATTTCAGAACTTCCTTGCATATCCAATACCTGAGAATAATCTCCTGCAATCAGGTCCTTTACCTTTTGATTGATTTGCTTCAACCGAATGTTATCCCTACGATTTTCTAGTAAAAGCAAGGTCACCACTAAAATAAAGCCAAGTAGAATGAGGATAAAGATAAAATCACTGGTTAAAACTGTGTCTTTTATTAGTTTAATCATTATTTCTCATATAATAACCAACACCGCGACGTGTTAGGATATACTCTGGACGACTTGGTGTATCTTCAATCTTCTCACGCAAACGTCTGATAGTTACGTCAACAGTCCGAACATCTCCGAAATAATCATAACCCCAGACCGTTTCAAGCAAGTGTTCACGTGTAATCACTTGACCAATATGAGAAGCCAAGTGGTACAAGAGCTCAAATTCACGGTGGGTTAAGTCTAGTTCTTCACCGTATTTTTTAGCTACATAAGCATCTGGCACAATCTCCAAGTCCCCAATTTGCAAGGGTTGGGTTTTCTTTTCATCTGACTCTTGATTATCTACAGAAACCAAGTCCGTGCGACGAAGAAGAGCTTTAACACGCGCCTGCAACTCACGATTTGAGAAGGGTTTGGTTACATAGTCATCTGCACCAAGCTCTAAACCGATAACCTTATCAAATTCACTGTCTTTAGCAGAAAGCATGATAATAGGCACACTACTTGTCTTACGAATGGTCTTAGCAACTTCTAAACCATCAATTTCTGGAAGCATCAAATCCAAAATAATAATATCTGGTTGCTCTGCTTCAAATTGTTCTAGCGCTTCACGACCGTTAAAAGCAGTTACAACCTCGTAACCTTCCTTGGTCATATTAAACTTGATAATATCCGAGATTGGTTTTTCATCATCTACAATTAATATTTTTTTCATTTTTTCACCTTTTTCTATACTATTATATCAAAAAAATAACAAGAAAACACAATAGCTAGTCTTTGCTACTGTCTAAGTTTGCTTGTGCATAAGCCTGCCAGATTTTTTGTTGGGGTTTAGCAAGTGGAACATCCTTAAACTCTTCTGGTGAAAGCCAGCGAACTTCCTTATCTGAAAAGTCATGGAAGTCAGTCACCTGGCCTGCTACAATTTGAACATGCCACTTGCGATGACTAAAGACATGCTTGACAGTTTCAAAACAAACATAAAGCCAATCAACTTCTAAATCATAGTCCTGCTGAAAACTCTCTTCTGGACTGGGACCAAAGTTAACATTTTCTTCTGCAACCTGATGAAAGAGGTCAAACTGCTCTTCTTGCGAAAAGTTATCAACTTCTATCAAGGGAAAATGCCAAAAACCTGCCAATAGCTTTTCACTTTCATTTTTTTCAAGTAAAAATTGTCCCTGTGTATTTTTGACCACCAAGGCTTTAAGATAAATAGGGACAGGCTTTTTCTTGGGAGCCTTGATTGGATAACGGTCCATGGTGCCATTCTGATATGCCGCACTAAAGTCCTTAACTGGGCTTTCTTCTGGTCTGGGATTTACAGGAGACTCAATATCCGAACCCAAGTCCATCAAGGCTTGGTTAAAGTCACCTGGCCGTTCTGGGTCAATCAGGATTTCCATCATTACCTGAAAAATTTTACGATTACTTGGAATCCCAATATCGTGGTTGACTTCAAATAGACGCGCCAAAACACGCATGACATTACCATCTACAGCTGGCTCAGGCAAGTTAAAAGCAATACTGGAAATGGCTCCTGCTGTATAAGGACCAATCCCTTTCAAGCTGGAAATTCCTTCATAGGTATTTGGAAATTGACCACCAAAGTCAGTCATAATCTGCTGGGCTGCAGCCTGCATATTGCGTACTCGAGAATAATAACCCAAACCTTCCCAAGCCTTCAACAAACGCTCTTCAGGCGCATTCGCCAAACATTCTACTGTTGGAAACCAGTCCAAGAATCTTTCGTAGTAAGGGATAACTGTATCCACTCTGGTCTGCTGGAGCATAATTTCAGAAACCCAGATATGATAAGGATTTTTACTTCTACGCCATGGTAAATCTCGCTTGTTTCTATCATACCAGTTGAGGAGTTTCTCACGAAAAGAAACAATCTTCTCCTCCGGCCACATGACAATACCGTATTCTTTCAAATCTAACATATCTCTAGTATATCACAGAAGATTCTAACTGTCCTTTTCCTAGTATTAGTACTCTTCGAAAATCAAATTCAAACCACGTCAACGTTGCCTTGCCGTAGGTATGGTTCCTGACTTCGTCAGTCTTATCTGCAACCTCAAAGCAGTGCTTTGAGCAACCTGCGGCTAGTTTGCTCTTTGATTTTCATTGAGTATAAAAAGCCTCTTCCCAAAGGAAAGAGGACTAAATCTTATTGATGAACAGCTTGGGCTGCTGTGATAAGGGTCAACTTGTAAACATCATCAGCATTACATCCACGAGAAAGGTCGTTAACTGGCTTGTTCAAACCTTGCAAAACAGGTCCTACAGCTGCAAAGCCACCAAGACGTTCTGCCATCTTGTAGCCGATATTTCCTGCCTCGATACCTGGGAAGATGAAGACATTTGCTTGACCAGCTACCGTACTTCCCGGAGCTTTAAGAGCTGCAGTTTCGGGAACAAAGGCTGCATCAAATTGCAACTCACCATCGATTTCAAGATCAGGACGCAAGTCGTGAGCAATCTTAGTTGCTTCAACGACCTTATCAACGCTTTCACCAAACCCTGAACCTTTAGTAGAATAGCTTAGCATAGCAATTTTAGGCTCGATTCCAAACATCTTAGCTGTAATTGCTGAGTTGATCGCAATTTCAGCCAATGCTTCTGCATCTGGATTGATATTGATAGCACAGTCACCAAATAGGTAACGTTCCGTACCACGAACCATGAGGAAGGCACCTGAAGTACGAGTAACATTTGGACGAGTTTTGATGATTTGAAGAGCTGGACGAACTGTTGAAGCTGTTGAGTGAATCGCTCCTGACACCATGCCATCAACCAAGCCCAAGTAAACCAACATAACACCAAAATAGTTGACATCTTCAACCAAAACCTTGCGTGCATCTTCTTCAGACATTTTACCCTTGCGACGTTCTACCAAGGCAGCAACCATTTCTTCAAATTTATCGTAGTGTTGAGGATCGATGACTTCATAACCGTCCTCAATACCTTCGATTTCAAGATAAATTTTAATTTTTTCAGGATTTCCAAGCAAAACAGGAATTACTTCTGTTTCTTTTACCAGGCGTTTAGTCGCTTGAAGAATACGAGGTTCTTCCCCTTCAGGGAGAACGATACGAGCATTTTTACCAACCAAGTTGGCTTTGAGACTTTCAAAAACTTCCATGAGTTTTCTCCTTTAAGATAATAATTATACTCTGAATCAGTTTTTATAGAGTATTAGTTGATAACTGGGTAATAAGGTTGCTAAAATCATCCGGCAAGGGACTTTCTAACTGCAAGTCTCGCTCTAAAAATGGATGATAAAAGGATAGGTAATGGCAATGCAGGGCTTGGCGCTGAATTCCATCGTCTAGACTACCACCGTACAAGTCATCTCCCAACAAAGGAAAACCAATATGAGAAAAATGGACTCGGATTTGGTGGGTTCGACCAGTGTGCAGGCGAATGTCTACTAAATGAATATTCCCATAAGATGCTACAATCTTGTAAGAAGTATGAGCATACTTTCCACCTTTAGCTACACGTCTAGTAATAATGGAATCTTCATCACGCGCAATCGGAGCAATAATTTCCCCCTCTGACTCCAAGCGTCCATCACCTTTAACCAAAGCAAAATAGCGCTTCTCGATAGATTTCTTCTGCAACTGCTTGTCTAATCGTGCATGGGCATAGCCGTGCTTGGCAAAGAGCATCAAGCCAGAAGTGTCCCTATCGAGCCTAGTCACAATGTGAACCTGCTGATTTTCATAGTTTTGCTTTACATAGTAACCCTTGATAAAATTAGCGATGGTATTGGAGTGATTGACACTAGGAATAGAAGCCACTCCATAGGGTTTGTTTAAAACTAGAAAATGTTCATCCTCATAGAGAATATCCAGTGGGCGCTCAATAGCTTCGAGAGTTTCAAAGCCTTCCTCAGCGGGAATATCTATGATAACTCGGTCTCCAATATCCAATAGATACGTCGCATTTTGTGGTTGATCATTGACCAGAATAGCTCCGCCTCGAAACTTAATCTTAGCCAGCAGCCCCTTAGAAACCTCGTGCTTTTTTAAGAAGGTCTTAACCTTGACATGTTCATCTGCGATAAATTCAAACCTCATTCATCCACCTCGCCAATGAACGCATCCTTAACTCGATTCCAGAAACTAGTATGGCTAGGTGATGCGACAAAGTGAATCTTATGATGGTCGATTTGATACTCAATTCGCTCAATATTGCGGAAGGAATAAACGCTATTGTCAACCGAAATGGTATGGTAATCGTTTCTCGTTGGAATGAGTTCAATCTTATCCTTCTTAGGAACAATAATGGACGAACCTAGCGTACGATAGACGCGATTATTAAGGCTGGCAATTTCTGTCAATTGAAGAGCTTCAATGGTAGGGTGTAAAACAGCTCCACCAAGAGATTTGTTATAAGCTGTACTACCAGTCGGAGTTGATACTGTCACCCCATCTCCACGAAAACGTTCAAAAGGAACGCCGTTGATCACAATATCTGCTACCATTGTTCGATCCGACCTTCGGATACTAGCTTCATTTAGTGCTCTAAAAATCTTAACTTCACCATTTCCAAGAAAGACCTTCACATTTAGAACAGGGTAAGAGACTCTTGCTCCGGTATCTAACTGCAAATTAGTCACTAGCTTATCCAACTCAAAATCACGGTAGTCCGTATAGAAGCCCAAATGTCCAGTGTGAACACCGATAAAGCGTACTTTATCAAGCTGGTTTTCGTACTTATGAAAGGCCGACAAGAGCATGCCATCCCCACCAATGGAAATAACAATGTCCGGGTTGGTATCATTGAGTATAAACTGATTTCTCTTCAAACGATCTCGCAATTCATACAAAACCCTTTGACTCTGTGGTTTTCTATTAGCTATCAGGTCAATTCGTTTACCTGTATTCTTCATCTGTATCGTCACTGTTTCCTACACCGTCATTTAATTTTCTACTCAAAGGATCAAAAAGTGCTTGGGCTTCTTGGATATCATCACGTATTTTACCCATTTCTTCATCCAACTGATGGGCAATTTTGGCAGTAATTTCCAGTCTCTTTTTAATTTCCTCTGGGAAATCTCCTTGGTACTTGTAGTTGAGAGAATGTTCTATCGTTGCCCAGAAATTCATGGCCAAAGTACGAATCTGAATTTCCGCCAAAATGGTCTTAGCTCCATTTATGGTATCAACCGTATATTCTACTACGACATGATAGGAACGATAGCCTGAAGCCTTTCGATGAGTGATGTAATCTCGCTCCTGTATGATCCGCATATCCTGACGTTTGCGCAAAATCTCCACTACTTCCTTAACGTCATCTACAAACTGAACCATCACACGCAAACCAGCAATATCTTGCAAATCGTGCTCTAAGGTCGCATAAGTAATACCACGCCGAGCCATTTTTTCCCTGATGCTCTCAATCGGCTTGACTCGACCAGTCACAAACTCAATAGGAGAATGCTTATTTTGCTTACGATATTGCTTCCGAATACCACGTAGTTTAATCTTTAACTCACCAACAGCTTGAATGTAAGGATCTAGAAATTCTTCCCATTCTAAGGTCATAAATTCTCCCTTGTTCTCATATTATCCTTCAAAAATATCTTTGATTTTTTCTCCAGATTCATATACAATAAATACAATGCTTATTATACCATAAATCCGCTTTCAACGATAAAGAAAAGGTAAGAAAAATGAAACATTTAGAAATTGAATTGAAAACACTCTTGAAAAAAGATGAATATGATCGTCTAAAAGACCTGTTCACAGGTATCACTCCTGTTCTTCAAAAAAATTACTACATAGACACACCTGATTTTGAGCTGCGAGAAAAGAAAGTTGCTATGCGCATTCGAACCTTTGAAGACTGGGCAGAATTGACACTCAAAGTCCCGCAAAGTGTTGGAAACATGGAATACAATCAAAAATTGCAACTAAAAGATGCTGAAAACTATCTGAGCAAGGAAGAACTTCCTCAAGGGCTTGTGCTAGATGAATTGGCTAAACATGGTATCCAAAGTAAAAAATGGCGGGTCCTTGGTTGTCTAACGACACTTCGCTATGAAATGCAAACAGCTATTGGTCTCATGGCGCTGGATGAAAGTCAGTACCTTGATACTACAGATTACGAATTAGAGCTTGAAGTTGAGAATCACGAGCAAGGGAAACAAGATTTCCAGCAATTTTTAGAGGAAAATCAGATTGATTATCAAAAAGCTCCCTCAAAATTGGTCCGATTTGTCAAAAGCATGAAAAATAGCTGAAATAATCTCTATTTTTTGGTAAAATAGAAAAGATAAAATACAAAAATCCCAGTTCATATAGGCTAGGCAGATATGGCTAGGATTTAAAAAGTTTACAGAGGACGGTCTATAATGTCAGATAGAAAAAACATGAAACTTTTCGCACTCAACTCTAACCAAGAAATTGCACAGAAAATTGCTCAAGCTGTTGGTGTCCCACTTGGAAAACTATCATCACGTCAATTTTCAGACGGAGAAATCCAAGTAAATATTGAAGAAAGTGTCCGTGGTTATGATGTGTACATCATCCAATCAACAAGTTTCCCTGTTAACAACCACCTAATGGAATTGTTGATTATGGTTGATGCTTGTGTGCGCGCAAGTGCCCACAGTATCAACGTTGTCCTTCCATATTTCGGCTATGCACGTCAAGATCGTATTGCTTCACCACGTGAGCCACTTACAGCTAAACTAGTTGCTAATATGCTGGTTAAGGCTGGAGTTGACCGTGTCCTTACGCTTGATTTGCATGCTGTTCAGGTGCAAGGATTCTTTGATATTCCTGTTGACAACCTCTATACAGTTCCCCTATTCGCAAAACATTACTGCGATAAGGGCCTACTCGGTTCAGATGTTGTTGTCGTTAGCCCTAAAAATTCAGGTGTAAAACGTGCTCGTAGCCTGGCTGAATATCTTGATGCTCCTATCGCCATTATCGACTACCCTCAAGACGATGCTACTCGCAACGAAGGTTATATTATCGGTGATGTTGAGGGTAAAAAAGCTATCTTGATTGACGATATTCTTAATACAGGACGTACCTTCTCTGAAGCTGCCAAAATCGTTGAACGTGAAGGGGCTACAGAAATTTATGCTGTTTCTAGCCACGGTCTCTTCGTTGAAGGAGCTGCTGAACTTCTTGACAATACTAATATTAAAGAAATTCTTGTGACTGATTCAGTAGCAACAAAAGAAAAAACTCCTAAAAACGTATGCTACATCACTGCTAGTGAGTTAATTGGTGATGCCATCGTCCGTATCCACGAAAGAAAACCAGTCAGCCCACTCTTTGCTTACAACAAAAAGAAATAAGGTGATTCTTTGATTTATTTGGACAATGCTGCAACGACTCCCATGTCAGCAGTTGCTATTTCAGCTATGACCAAGGTTATGCAAGAAACCCATGGCAATCCATCTAGTATTCATGGTCATGGTCGTCAAGCTGGCAAACTCTTGCGAGAAGCTCGCCAGGAACTAGCTCAGTTACTGGGGACAAAACCTCAACATATCTTTTTCACTTCTGGTGGGACTGAGGGCAACAATACTGCTATCATTGGTTACTGCCTTCGTCACCAAGAGCAAGGAAAACATATCATCACAACTGCTATTGAGCACCATGCTGTCCTTGAAACAATTGATTACTTGGTTCAACACTTTGGTTTTGAAGTAACCATTATCCAGCCAAAAAATCAAGAAATCACCGCCCAGCAAATTCAAGAGGCCTTACGTGACGATACGATTTTGGTTTCTACCATGTTTGCCAATAATGAAACTGGAAACCTACTTCCCATTGCTGAAATTGGCCAAATCCTCAAGCAACACCCTGCTGCCTATCATGTTGATGCAGTTCAGGCTATTGGTAAAATCCCTATACACCCAGAAGAATTGTGCATTGATTTTCTCACTGCTTCTGCCCACAAGTTCCATGGTCCTAAGGGAATCGGTTTTCTCTACGCTTCTAGCATGGACTTTGATTCCTATCTACATGGCGGAGACCAAGAACAGAAGAAACGTGCTGGTACTGAAAATCTAGCTGCCATCGTAGGCATGGTTGTAGCCCTAAAAGAGGACCTAGAAAAGCAGGAAGACAATTTTCAACATATACAAAATCTAGAAAATGCCTTTCTTACGGAGCTTGAAGGAGTTCAGTATTACCTGAATAGAGGCGAACACCATCTCCCTTATGTTCTCAATATTGGATTTCCTTGCCAGAAAAATGATCTCTTACTCCTTCGTCTGGATTTGGCTGGAATTTCAATCTCTACTGGCTCAGCCTGCACTGCGGGCATTGTACAATCTAGCCATGTTCTTGAAGCTATGTACGGAGCAAATTCAGAACGTCTGAAGGAATCCGTTCGCATCAGTTTGTCGCCACAAAATACCGTTGAAGACCTACAAACCCTCGCAAAAACCTTAAAAGAAATTATCGGAGGTTAGCCATATGGCATTTGAAAAAACCATTCAGTTAAAAAATTGTCGTTACGACTACACTCTTAGCCCTTCTGTTAAAAAATTCACCCTTAAGGACAATACCTTTTTTGAGACTAAGGTTGGTAACTATGAACTGACTCGCCTTTTGGAAAAAGTGCCAAACAGCGGTGAAGGCTTCCAACTCAAAATCATCATTAACAAGGAACTTACAGGTGCTAAAATCAATATCACTGACAAGTTTGGGCTACGTCTAGTTGATATTTTCAAATCAGAAGACCACCACATTCATCAGGAAAAATTCTACTTCCTCATGGATAGCTTGGTAGAACGTGGTGTCTTTACAAAATCGGAAAGATAGGTCCCATATGTTTGAACTGACCTATAAGGACAACTATCATGTAGAGCGTACACTCAAGTATGAGGATTATGAAGCTCTCATGCTGGCTCTGTCAGGTTGTGTGACCCTACCAGATACACTTTATGTGACTTCTCTGACTTTTAATGGCCAGAAAGTTTATCAGGGTCTGGTCGGAGACCTCTACCGATTTCTATCACATGCAGATTTTTTACATCAAAACTAAGATTTTTCTTAGTTTTTTCTTATTTTTGTTGATTTTTTCACAATGTTTCTATAAAATAGAAGAATAGAAAGGTTGTGATTTTGTGAAAGATAAACAGTCTGCTATTCCAAAAGCTACAGCGAAAAGACTCTCTCTCTATTATCGAATTTTTAAGAGATTTCATGCAGAAAAGATTGAACGTGCCAACTCTAAGCAAATTGCAGAGGCTATCGGTATTGACTCAGCGACTGTACGTCGTGATTTTTCCTATTTTGGTGAACTAGGTCGCCGTGGTTTTGGCTATGATGTCAAAAAACTGATGACATTTTTTGCCGATTTACTCAATGATAACTCCATTACCAATGTCATGCTGGTTGGTATTGGAAATATGGGTCATGCCCTTCTCCACTACCGCTTCCACGAGCGTAACAAGATGAAAATTATCATGGCCTTTGATCTAGATGACCATCCCGAAGTCGGTACCCAAACTCCTGATGGAATTCCCATTTACGGGATTTCTCAAATCAAGGATAAAATCAAGGATGCTGATGTGAAGACTGCTATCCTGACAGTTCCCAGCGTCAAGTCACAAGAGGTTGCCAATCTATTGGTGGATGCTAGCGTGAAAGGAATTCTCAGTTTTTCACCAGTCCATCTGCATTTACCAAAAGACGTGGTCGTTCAGTATGTCGATTTAACAAGTGAACTCCAAACCCTCCTCTACTTCATGCGAAAAGAGGATTAGAAAGCGAAAATCATTTTATGAAAAAACCAGTTATTGGGATTACAGGAAACGAAAAAACTCATCCAGATGATGACATCATGATGAGCTACGTAGCAAAAGGCTTTGTTGAAGGCGTTAAAGAAGCTGGAGGAATTCCCATCATCCTACCGATTGGTGATCAAGAAATGGCCTGCCACTATATCAGTATGATTGACAAGCTCATCTTGACAGGTGGGCAAAATGTTGATCCAAAATTCTATGGTGAACCAAAAACCATTGATAGCGATGACTACCACCTTCAAAGAGATATCTTCGAACTAGCCCTCATCAAGGAAGCTATTAAACAGAAAAAGCCAATTTTCTCTGTTTGCCGTGGTACTCAGCTCTTTAACGTTGCCATGGGTGGAACTTTATATCAAGATATCGAAGACCACTGGCAGGATTGTTCTGCCGAGTACACAACCCAGCGCTTGGTAACCGAACCAGATACTGTTCTTCGAGAAATCTATGGAGAAATCTCCCATATCAACTCCTTCCACCATCAGAGCATTAAGGATTTAGCACCAAATTTAAAGATTGCGGCTCATGATCCTAAAGATGGTATCATTGAGGCTGTCATGAGTACGGATGATGTTGCCTTTCTCGGTGTCCAATGGCACCCAGAATTTCTTTTTGAAAATCGTCCCAAAGATAAAAACCTCTTTGACTATGTCGTTAATGAACTTTAGATTAAATCTGTTTTTTCACGGTAACTAAAGTAACTAGAATGTGAGACAATCAAATGGTCCAAGAGGACAATCCCCATCAGATCGCAGGCTTCTTTAACAAGTTTAGTGACATGATCATCATTTCGGCTAGGGGCTACCGCTCCTGAAGGATGATTGTGGACCAAGATAAGAGAAGTCGCCATATGCTTGATAGCATAGTGAAGAATCTCTCGCGGCTCAGCGATACTACGAGTTGCAGAACCGATAAAAATGGTCTGTTGATGGATGATTTGATTTTGAGTATTGAGATAGAGCGCCACCAGGTGCTCTTGTTTTTTATGTCCCAATTCCTGCTGCATCTTCTTGGCCAACTTTTGACTGCTGAGAATACTTTCCATCTCAATAGTCTCATGTTTATGAATACGATGCCCCAGTTCAATCATAGCTTGTAATTCTATAGCCTTAACACGCCCGATACCAGACAGACTCTGCAATTCCTGCAGGGTCATTTTTTTCAAATCCGTTAGGCTTGAAAGATTGCTCAAGACTTTCTGGGCAATTTCAAAAACGCTAGCGTGACGTGTTCCAGTCCTAAGTAAAATAGCTAACAACTCTTGATTACTGAGCGCTTCAACTCCTTCTTTTGCCAGCCTTTCTCTTGGTAATAGTGAATCTTCTTGGAATGAAATACTATACATAAAAATCCTCCTCACTTTATTATTCGTGAGAAGGATGGAAAATTAGATTTTTTTCTCAATTGGGGCTACACTAGCTAAAAGTTTTTTCAAACCAACTTCTGGGAAATTGATTTTTAATTCCTGAGTAGCACCGCTACCTGAAACTTCCAGAACAGTTCCCTCTCCCCATTTCTTGTGGAGAGCAATATCTCCAATGGACCAATTTGCCTCGCTAGACCCTGATTTTGCTCCAGCTGTAAATTGACCAAACGGAAGACCGCTTGACTGGATAGATTTTGGGGCAGCACTGCGTTTCCGTTCTTGAAGAGCTTGAGCCAAACTCATACCTTGACCAAAGGCAAGACCACCACTGCTATAAAATGCCTTAAAGCTTGTATTTGCTGGACGAGCCAGACCTTGATACTCAAGTAAGTCTGAACTGATTTCGTTAATAAAACGAGTCGGTCGGTTGTAGTTGGTACGACCAAAAAGCAGGCGTGAGTTGGCATTGGTCAGATAGAGAATTTTCTCTGCACGCGTAATTCCTACATAGGCCAGACGGCGTTCTTCTTCTAATTCTTCTTGATCTTCAGCCGCACGACTAAGTGGAAAGACATTTTCTTCCATCCCAATCAAAAAGACAACTGGAAACTCGAGACCTTTGGCAGCATGCAGAGTCATTAGGGTAACTTCTGATGTCTCCTGACTACCTGAATCTGTGTCGGCAATCAAGGCCAAGTCATTTAAGAAACGACTCAGTTTGTCCAGACCAGTTTCCTCTTCTGGCCCATCAGAGGTGTCATCAAAGTTTTTCGTTACAGAAAGGAACTCTTCGATATTTTCAACCCTAGCCTTGCTTTCTAAGGTCGCTTGAGCATTTAGAATATCGACGTAACCTGTTTTTTCTAAAACAGCCTCAACCAACTCTGTAATAGTTAATTGATCTAGCTGCTCTCGTAAATCTAGAATCATATTGGCAAAATCCCAGATAGATTGGGCTGCTTTTCCTTTGATGCCAGACAACATAATATTTGCTGAAGCATCCAGCATAGACATGTCTTGCATATTCGCAAAATCACGGATTTTCTCAACAGTGCCTGGGCCAATTCCACGTTTCGGCTCGTTGATAATACGCTCAAAACTGATATTGTCACTCAAATTGGCAATAAGATTGAGGTAAGCGATAATATCGCGGATTTCCTTACGGCTGTAGAACTTGGTTCCTCCGACCATGGTATAAGGAATATTAGACTTGAGCAAGGCTTCCTCAATGGTACGGGACTGCGCATTAGTCCGATAGAGAACTGCAAAATCCTTGTGAAGGAAGTTTTGACTCCGACCAAGTTCATCGATAGTTCTGGCTACAAATACAGCCTCATCTAGTTCATCATTAGCACGATAGTAAACGATTTGCTCCCCATCAGCATTTTGAGTCCAGAGATTCTTAGGACGGCGATTTTTATTGTTTTTAATGACCTCGTTGGCCGCTTGGAGAATAGTTTTAGTTGAACGGTAATTCTCCTCCAACAAAACAACCTTGGCTTGCGGGTAATCCTTTTCAAAGTCCAAGATATTCTGCATATCAGCACCACGCCAACCGTAGATAGACTGGTCCGCATCCCCAACCACACAGATATTTTTAAAACGGGAAGCCAAGAGTTTGACCAATTGGTACTGGGCATGGTTGGTATCTTGGTACTCATCAACGTGGATGTATTGGAATTTCTGTTGATAGTAAGTCAAAACATCAGGATTTTGATCAAAGAGACGCAAGGTAAGCATAATCAAATCATCAAAGTCAACCGACTCCGACTGACGCAGTTCTTTTTGGTAAGCCGTGTAACACTGGGCCACGATTTGCGTGTACATATCTCCAGCTTGGGCAGCATAGGCAACATCATCAATCAAATCATTCTTAGCATTGGAAATGGTCCCCAAAATAGTTCGTTCATTCCATTTTTTAGGATCCAAGTTCAACTGTTTAAGAATGCGTTTCATGAGCGTTCGCTGTTCACCAGGATCTACAATTGTAAAATTGCGGTTGTAGCCAATATGATCCGCATCACGACGTAAAATACGCACACACATGGAGTGAAAAGTCGCAATCAAACAGTCCTGAGTGGCTGGATTGAGGCTATAAGCACGCTCCTTCATCTCACGCGCAGCCTTGTTAGTAAAGGTAATGGCCAAGATATTCCAAGGATTGACCAGCTTTTCATCAATCAAATAAGCGATACGGTGGGTCAAAACACGGGTCTTACCAGAACCAGCCCCCGCCATGATCAACAAGGGACCTTCTGTCGTTTGCACCGCCTCAGCCTGACGGTCATTCATTCCATTCAATAATGCGTTCATCTTCTCTTCCTTACTCTTGAAGTCAATATTTCTATTATATCAGAAATCAGGCAAAATATCTTTACCTAGACTGGTTACATGTAGAAGGCAATTCCTTATATCTAGATAAAAAATGAGCTTGGATTAAAATCTCCAAACTCATTTAAAATAAATTTCAATATACTAGAACAATCCTAGAACGGTTCCATCGCTTTCAACATCCATGTTTAGAGCTGCTGGTCGTTTTGGAAGACCTGGCATGGTCATGACATCGCCAGTTAGGGCAACGATGAAACCTGCACCTAATTTTGGTACCAATTCACGAATGGTAATTTCAAAGTTTTCAGGTGCTCCAAGTGCATTCGGATTATCTGAAAAACTATATTGAGTTTTAGCCATACAGATTGGCAATTTATCCCAACCATTTTGAACGATTTGAGCGATTTGCGTTTGAGCTTTCTTCTCAAAGTTCACTTTGCTACCGCGATAGATCTCAGTAACAATCTTTTCAATCTTTTCTTGAACAGAAAGTTCATTGTCATAAAGACGAGTGTAGTTGGCTGGGTTTTCAGCGATTGTCTTGACAAGTGTTTCAGCAAGAGCTACACCACCTTCTGCACCATCAGCCCAGACACTAGCCAACTCCACTGGTACATCGATTGAGGAACAGAGTTCTTTCAAGGCTGCGATTTCAGCTTCTGTATCAGAAACAAATTCGTTGATAGCTACAACTGCTGGAATACCAAACTTACGGATATTTTCAACGTGGCGTTTCAAGTTAGCAAAACCTGCGCGCACTGCTTCTACATTTTCCTCTGTAAGAGCGTCCTTAGCTACGCCACCATTCATCTTAAGGGCACGGAGGGTTGCGACAATAACTACTGCATCTGGAGAAGTTGGCAAGTTTGGTGTCTTGATATCAAGGAATTTCTCAGCACCAAGGTCTGCACCAAAACCAGCTTCAGTAACTGTGTAATCAGCCAAGTGAAGGGCTGTACTTGTTGCCAAAACAGAGTTACATCCATGAGCGATATTGGCAAATGGACCACCGTGTACAAAGGCAGGTGTTCCGTAAATTGTCTGAACCAAGTTTGGCTTAATAGCATCCTTCAAAATCAAAGCCAAGGCACCCTCAACCTGCAAATCACCTACAGAAACTGGTGTACGGTCGTAACGATATCCGATAACAATGTTAGCCAAACGGCGTTTCAAATCCTCAATATCAGTCGCCAAGCAAAGAATGGCCATGATTTCTGAAGCAACTGTAATATCAAAACCATCCTCACGAGGAATACCGTTTAGAGGACCACCAAGTCCAACGGTTACATGACGAAGGGCGCGGTCGTTCAAGTCCACTACCCGTTTCCAAAGAATACGGCGTTGGTCAATTCCTAACTCATTTCCTTGGTGTAAGTGGTTGTCAATTAAGGCAGAAAGCGCATTGTTGGCAGTTGTAATGGCATGCATGTCTCCCGTAAAGTGGAGGTTGATGTCTTCCATTGGCAGGACTTGGGCGTAACCACCACCAGCAGCACCACCCTTAATCCCCATAACTGGACCAAGAGATGGTTCGCGGATAGCAATCATAGTTTTCTTACCAATCTTGTTCAAGGCATCCGCTAGACCAATGGTAATAGTTGATTTACCTTCACCTGCAGGTGTCGGGTTGATGGCAGTAACCAAAATTAATTTCCCAACTGGATTGCTCTCAACTGCACGAATTTTATCAAAACTAAGTTTAGCCTTGTATTTTCCATACAACTCCAAATCGTCGTAAGAAATACCAAGTTTCTCTACAACATCAACGATTGGCTTCAACTCAATACTCTGTGCGATTTCAATATCTGTTTTCATTCAAAACTCCTCTAACCTCTTATATGATAATTCATTATAACACAAAACAAGATTTTTAACATCCTAAAACTCTCTAAACGTTCGTAAATATCCCTGTTTTTAAGGTTTTTAGAGTCCTTTCTTAAATTTTATATGGCTTTATAGTTTGAAACTATATTCTTTTCTTTTACCGAAATTTTATCACTTTCATTTTACTTACCGTTTATTTTTGTGTACAATAGTGCTATGAAAATTTTAGTTACATCTGGCGGTACCAGTGAAGCTATCGATAGCGTCCGCTCTATCACTAACCATTCTACAGGTCGTTTGGGGAAAATCATCACAGAAACCTTGCTTGCTGCAGGACATGAAGTTTGTTTAATAACGACAAAACGAGCTGTGAAGCCAGAAACCCATCCCAACCTAAGCATTCGAGAAATTAACAATACCAAGGACCTTCTACTAGAAATGCAAGAACGTGTTCAGGATTATCAAGGCTTGATTCACTCAATGGCGGTATCCGACTACACTCCTGTCTATATGACAGGGCTGGAGGAAGTTCAGGCTAGTTCCAATCTAGAGGAATTTTTAAACAAGCAAAATCATCAAGCTAAGATTTCTTCGACTGATGAAGTTCAGGTTTTATTCCTGAAAAAAACACCCAAAATCATATCCCTAGTCAAGGAATGGAATCCTGCTATTCATCTGATTGGTTTTAAACTGCTGGTTGATGTTACCGAAGATCATCTGGTTGACATTGCTAGAAAAAGTCTTATCAAAAACCAAGCAGACTTGATTATCGCAAATGACCTCACTCAAATTTCAGCAGATCAGCACCGAGCTATCTTTGTTGAGAAAGATCATCTTCAAGCAGTCCAGACCAAAGAAGAAATTGCAGAACTCCTCCTTGAAAAAATTCAAGCCTACCATTCTTAGAAAGGAAAGCTATGGCACACATTCTCTTGGCTGTAACGGGCTCAATCGCCTCTTACAAGTCGGCAGATTTAGTCAGTTCTCTAAAAAAACAAGGCCATCAAGTTACTGTTTTAATGACTCAGGCTGCTACAGAGTTTATTCAACCTTTGACACTGCAGGTACTCTCTCAGAATCCTGTCCACTTAGATGTCATGAAGGAACCTTATCCCGATCAAGTCAATCATATCGAACTGGGAAAAAAGACGGATTTATTTATCGTGGTACCTGCAACTGCTAACACTATTGCAAAACTAGCCCACGGCTTTGCGGACAACATGGTAACCAGTACGGCTCTAGCCCTGCCAAGTCATATTCCCAAACTCATCGCACCTGCTATGAATACAAAGATGTATGAACATCCAGCAACTCAGGCTAATCTGAAAACATTAGCAACCTATGGCTATCAGCTGATTGCTCCTAAAGAATCCCTACTAGCTTGTGGCGACCATGGACGAGGAGCCTTAGCCGACCTCACAATTATTTTAGAAAGAATAAAGGAAACTCTCGATGAAAAAACGCTCTAATATTGCGCCCATTGCTATCTTCTTTGCAACCATGCTTGTGATTCATTTTCTAAGCTCACTTATCTTTAACCTTTTTCCATTCCCAATCAAACCGACTATCGTTCATATTCCTGTCATTATTGCCAGCATTATCTACGGTCCACGAGTTGGAGTTACACTTGGATTTTTGATGGGGCTACTTAGCTTGACCGTTAACACTATTACGATTCTACCAACAAGCTACCTCTTCTCACCATTCGTCCCAAACGGGAACATCTACTCAGCTATCATTGCTATCGTCCCACGTATTTTGATTGGTTTAACTCCTTATCTAGTCTATAAACTAATGAAAAACAAGACTGGTCTGATTTTAGCTGGTGCCCTAGGTTCACTTACCAATACAGTCTTTGTACTTGGTGGAATTTTCTACCTTTTTGGAAATGTTTTTGATGGTAATATCCAAAAACTCCTAGCAACCGTTATCTCAACAAATTCGATTGCCGAATTAGTCATTTCCTCAGTTCTAACCCTAGCCATTTTTCCAAGACTACAGACTTTGAAAAAATAAAAACATCTCCACTTTCAAGCTTGAAGGTGGAGATTTTGCTTTATATCGTTACTATTATTAGTGAAATCTTTACCAATATTTATACTCAATGAAAATCAAAGAGCAAACTAGGAAGCAAGCTGCAGGTTGGTTAAAACACGGTTTTGAGGTTATGGATTGAAGCTGATGTGGTTTGAAGAGATTTTCTAAAAGTATTAACTTAAAAACGACCTATAAACTTAAGTAAATCCTTGCTTTATTGTCTTGTTTGTTGTACTATACTAGTGTATATACAGTCAAAAAAGGAGATTCTTATGAATACACGGAAAAAGACACAATTTATGACAATGACTGCCCTCTTAACGGCTATTGCAATTTTGATTCCAATTGTTATGCCTTTCAAGATTGTCATTCCACCTGCTTCCTATACTTTAGGAAGCCACATCGCTATTTTTATTGCCATGTTCTTATCGCCCTTGATGGCTGTTTTTGTCATCCTAGCCTCTAGTTTTGGATTTTTGATTGCTGGCTATCCCATGGTTATCGTTTTTCGAGCTTTTTCCCATATCTTTTTTGGGACTTTGGGGGCTCTTTACCTACAAAAATTCCCCGATACCCTAGATAAACCAAAAGCTTCCTGGATTTTCAACTTTGTTTTGGCTGTTGTTCATGCCCTTGCTGAAGTATTAGCCTGTGTCGTTTTTTACGCAACTTCCGGTACCAATGTAGAAAATATGTTTTATGTTCTATTTGTGCTAGTTGGATTTGGTACAATTATCCATAGTATGGTAGACTATACATTAGCACTAGCTGTCTATAAAGTGCTTCGAAAACGCCGTTAAAAGGAAGAACTATGACAAAAGATCGCAAACAAGCCCTGCTCCAACTCTTGAAAGAAGCTCCTAAAGCCCTCAGTGGCCAAAGTTTAGCTGAACATTTTCATGTTACACGCCAGGTCATTGTACAGGACATTGCAATTTTAAGAGCCGATGGCGCTCCTATCCTATCCACCAATCGTGGCTACGTCTATAAGCAAATTGAAACCAATCCTTATGTTCACAAACTTTTCAAAGTGAAACATGAAGTTGAAGAAATCGGTCAAGAACTCCTTGCTATCGTAGATAATGGCGGACGTGTTCAAAACACCTTGATTGACCATCCCGTCTATGGAGAAATTGAAACCTTGCTGAAACTGTCTTGTCGTAGAGATGTGCAACATTTTCTAGAACAAGTTGAGCATTCAGATTTTAGACCTCTGTCTGAATTAACAGATGGTATCCATTACCACCTAGTTGAAGCCGAAACACAACAAGACCTCCACTATATCGAGGAGGCCTTAGATCAGCTAGGTTATTTAGTAAAAGACTAGAAGATTTTCTTCGCCCAGCCATCTTCTGTACGGTGGCGGTAGAAAAATTCAGATTTGTCAGGAGCTTCCATCATCTCCATCAAAGGTAGCATATCATAGGCCAGATCCAAGCTTGGAATCTGGTCTTTTTGCACCCAAGAAACTTCTCCTTCATCTGAAGAGCGAAGGCTACCAGAGAACTCAGTCGCCTTATAACAAACGACAATATAGCGCCCACCTGTATCTAGTGGCCAATTTTTAATGCCGACAAGTTGAGGATTTTGGATAGTCAACCCTGTTTCTTCATAGATTTCACGAATGACAGACTCTGCGAAAGACTCGCCGTTTTCTACATGACCTCCTGGAAAGGCATAACCTGACCAGCGATTGGTTTCAGGAGAGCGATATTGCATCACCACGCGCTGGTTTTCGAGGTCTTCAATCAGACAGATATTTGTTAAAATCGTTAATTGGGAACGGGACATAAATTTACTCGCTTTCTAATTTTGAATTATCTTTCACTTTAAACTTAATTACCTTATAACTCTGAAACTTTAAAAAGACACTACTACCTGAACGCCATCCTTTAGCACAATAGTAGTAAGAAAACTCATATAAGGAATCTGGCATCTCTGAATTATCTATCCGTTTGAAATAAATTCTGTCAGTCCATCTTCTGTTCTAAATCGTTCTCAACTTAACGATAAGGAATTTTCGAACTTTCTATCTTTATATCAGGATTAGCAAGTTTGAGGTAAGGAGCAATATAGTCTGCATCCGTAACCTTTGGACCTAGGATAACTTTTGAGTATTTCAAAGGTGCCAGATTGATGTATACAAATAAATCAAATCTGCCATTATCTTTTGGGCTCAAGACGATATACTTCCTAAAATCTTTATAGTTAACTTTATCAAAAACTTCTAGCCCAATTTCTTCTTTCTTAAAGTACTTCTCATTTGATGAATCATTATCATCTCTTTTAATAATATTTTGTATCGCTGTATCATCTAAATTAATTAAAATACGATACTCCATTTCATACTCATAGTCTTTAACCTTGAAAAGGTAAGAAATCTTCTTTAATTTCTCAGCAAAATCTATTAATTCTTTTTCAGCTTCCAGCTCTTGTAATTTTTCAAAAATTTGTTTTAAATTATCAAGAAATTTACCAACCTCTGTTTCGTCTTTATTTTCTGATATTAAATCTAAATAATGAACTTTAACAAACTCTATAGATTTATGAGCAACTATATCTTCAAGATAAGACAGATCATATTCAAGAAAGGCTCCCTGAGAGGAATCTGCATATTCCTTCCACATAGGTAAACTATCAGATACCGTGGTTAGAGAAGATATAAAAACATTAGAAGTTTGATATTGTTTGAAAAACGTATTATCTATACCCAAATAATCATATACTACTCTTCCTTCCATCGGGTCATTTAACTGTTTTAGATTAGTAAGTCGTAAAAATGGAGGTTGAATTTCAGAATTATTTTCATTTTTCCAGTCTGCTTTTATAAGATAATTTGTTAACGTGTCAATCTTAGTATAATGTCCAAAGGAACCTATTTCTTTCAACTCATTTGCATCAACAGTCAATTTAGAACGAATATAGTATATAATCTTGTCCGCTTGTTCTAAAAGTTGTTCAGCATCAAATGCTGAGATAGATTCTGGATCACTTTTCTCATTTAAATAATCGTTATCATATTTCTCAATTATCTTAATAGCTTGATTTCGGATGATATCCGAATCATTTTCTTCTGCTATCTTTCGAATAACTTCTATTGAACCTTCAATTATATCATCAAAATGCCTTGATATAAAATCTAGGTAGTCATCAATATCTTCAGATTGAGGATTCTCCATGAAATAGTTATTTATTATCTTTAAGTGCTCAAATTGAAAAATTGAAACAAGCTCATCTAATCTAAAATACCAATATACAATGTGTTCAAAATCATTATCTTGAAAATTATCTTTAAATATGAAGTTAATGAATGATTCTAATTCCCTCTTAAAATAGTTTCTTCTTTCTTCTGGCAAACTATTTTGTTCAAATAATTGAACAAAAACTGAAAGTATATGTGAAAGAATTTTTTCACTATTTTCTATATTATAGTTGCATATTAAATCAAGAATTTTAAAGAAATAACTCTCATTTTTAAACAATATAGAATAATCTTCATATTCTTTTGTTTGATACAAATAATAATACAAACTTGTTAAAAATTCAAAATTTTCAAACCAATCAAATAACTGGACATTATTTAATAATATTTTATTTAGTGTGACTAATATATTTTTTGCTGTTGTCTTACCTATTATTTCATCAAAATACATACCAACAGACAAAACATTTCCAGCATATTTTAATTGTTCTTCTTCAGATAAATCTAGATATTGATTAATAAAATTTTCAAGTTCGTATTCCAGTTTTTCTTCATTCAAGGAATCAAAATAATTCTCTAATCCAGATGTACTAAATTCATCTGTAAAATAGTTTGGCATTTCCATTTCATCTCCTTCCAAAACCTACCCTAACGCCTTGACTTCCAGCATCATATCACGAATCTGAGCTGCTAGTTCAAAGTCAAGCACTTCAACTGCTTCTTGCATTTGTTTCTCCAGTTTCTTGACGAGTTCTTTACGTTCTTGTTTGTTGAGGCTGTTAATATCGACTTCCTTGTCCTCTTCCTTGGCAACTGCCTTAGTTACAGCAATCAGGTCACGGATTTCTTTCTTGATTGTCTGTGGCACAATACCGTGTTCTTCATTATAAGCCATCTGGATTTTTCGACGACGGGCAGTTTCATCGATAGCACGTTGCATAGACTGGGTAACGGTGTCCGCATACATGATGACATGACCTTCACTGTTACGGGCGGCACGTCCAATGGTCTGGATGAGTCCACGCTCGTTACGAAGGAAACCTTCCTTGTCAGCATCGAGAATAGCTACGAGGCTCACTTCAGGAACGTCAATTCCTTCACGTAGGAGGTTGATTCCGACCAAGACATCAAAGACACCCAAGCGCAGGTCACGGATAATCTCTGTCCGTTCCAAGGTCTTAATATCCGAGTGCATGTACTTAACCTTGATACCCATTTCCTTGAAGTAGTCGGTCAAGTCCTCTGCCATTTTCTTGGTCAAGGTGGTGATAAAGGTTCGTTCATTCTTTTCAACACGGGCATTGATTTCACCTAAGAGATCATCAATCTGTCCCATAGTCGGACGGACTTCTACTTCAGGATCCAAAAGACCTGTCGGACGAATGATTTGCTCAATCACTGTCTCGGTCTGTTCATTTTCATAGTCACCAGGTGTCGCTGAAACGTAAACAATCTGATGCACATGGCTTTCAAACTCTTCACGACGAAGAGGACGATTGTCCAAGGCGGACGGCAAACGGAAACCATAATTTACTAGCATTTCTTTACGCGAACGGTCTCCATTGTACATGCCCTTGATTTGCCCCATGGTCATATGACTCTCGTCAATCATAATCAAGAAATCATCTGGGAAGAAGTCGAGAAGCGTATAAGGAGGCTCTCCTTCGCTCCGTCCATCCATGTGACGTGAGTAGTTTTCAACCCCGTTGGTATAGCCCATCTCACGCAACATCTCAATATCATACTCTGTCCGCTGTTTCAACCGCTGGGCCTCCAGTAGTTTACCTTCCTTCTCAAAGACAGCTAGTTGCTCTTCTAATTCTGCTTGAATCTTGGCAATGGCAACTTCCATGTGGTCGTCATTGGTCACAAAGTGAGTTGCAGGGAAAATCGCCAAATGATCCACTTCTCCCAAGACCTGACCTGTCAGAGCCTCGACTTCGCGAATACGGTCAATCTCGTCTCCGAAAAATTCTACTCGAAAGGCGTGTTCATCACGGGAAGCTGGGAAAATCTCTACAACATCCCCACGAACGCGAAATCTTCCGCGTTGGAAATCAATATCATTACGTTCAAACTGAATATCGACTAAGTCATTTAGAAGTTTATCACGGGAAATTTCAAGACCTGGACGGAGACTAACGACACTATCAGCGTATTCCTTGGGCGAACCTAGACCATAGATACAAGAGACTGAGGCCACTACAATAACATCATTACGCTCCAAAAGAGCCGAAGTCGCTGAGTGTCGGAGCTTATCAATCTCGTCATTGACAGAACTATCCTTCTCAATATAGGTATCGCTAGAAGGGACATAGGCTTCTGGCTGGTAATAATCATAGTAAGATACGAAGTACTCAACAGCATTTTCAGGGAAAAATTCCTTAAACTCCCCATATAGCTGTCCTGCTAGCGTTTTATTGTGGGCGATGACCAGAGTTGGTTTATTGACCTTAGAAATGACCTGACTCATGGTATAGGTCTTCCCTGTTCCGGTCGCCCCCATCAGAATCTGAGCTTTTTCTCCACCCTCGATATTATCAACCAACTGCTCGATAGCTTGGGGTTGATCTCCTGATGGTTGATATTTTGATACTAGTTTAAATTGATTATCTGTAATGCGGTTAATCATAAGAATCCTCTCTCCATGTGCTATTCCTATTTTAGCATACTTGTATCATTTTCACGAAGAAAAGGACGGACCAAAGTCACATCCTTTCATTTTCTTTCTTTAATTGATAAGCGAGATAGACAATCAGCAGTAGCAAGACCAGACTTGTCATAATAGAACCTTCTATGCCAAAAGAACCACCTGATAACCACTCTTGATTGCCTTGTGGTAAAAAGGTCATCAGAGACGTTCCTGACGGTTGACCGCTAACCAAAATCCCAAATAGATTTCCTTGAGCAAAATTCCAAGCCCCATGAATACCTGCAACACCCCAAACAGTATCTGTTTTTAGAAGGTAAAGAGCCATGGCAACTCCGAATAAAAAGAGATTCACTAGAGATAGAGGGGTGAGACCAGAATTTCCCGCATGAAGCAGGGTAAAGAACAGGCTAGATATAAGAACAGCAAGTTTTAGATTGGTTCTTGAGGCCAATTGAGGAAGAAGCCAAGCACGGGCCACCACTTCTTCTGCCGTCCCCTGTAAAATCCAAAATGGGATAGTAAAGACAACAAAGACAAGCGAATAAGGATTCAAGTAAATAGACTCAAAACGATATTGCCCTAATGCTACTAAACCTAACAAGGTCAGAAGAAAAAGTGCCAGACCTAGCCCAAATCCTTTCAGAAGATTGCTGAGGAAATTCTCTCTATAAAATCCCAAAGTTCGAATAGGTCTTTTCTCAACTTTTTTAGTCCATCTGAACACAGTGTTAAGAATAAAACCAAAGGCCAGCAATTCTAAAATTAAACGAAAATCACCTGTTTTATCCGTCAAGCTCTGATGCAAGGTCTGCAAGTAGGTTGCAAGATTTTGACCAGTCTCTCCAAAATTTCTAGCAAGTCCGATGAGAGCTAACAAACTAATACCATACAAAGTATAAGCCACAAACTCTCCTATGAAGACAAAAACAAAGGCTAACAAGGGGCTTGTGTAAATATTTAAACTCATTTTTGAAGCTTGGAAGTCTTTAAAAATTCTTTTGTTCTTCATATCCCTGTCCTCTTTTCTTCTATATATACTATTATTATAGCAGTTTTTAATAGCAATTCAAGAAAGAAAAGGAAAAAACCAATGTTATATTTTCTGACACGAAAATATAAAAATTTGCCTTTTTTTACTTTTTCTGATATAATGGGAAAATATTCGGAAAAGGAGACTAAAAATGAAGAAAAAATTTCTAGCATTTTTGCTAATTTTATTCCCAATTTTCTCATTAGGTATTGCGAAAGCAGAAACGATTAAGATTGTATCTGACACCGCCTATGCACCTTTTGAGTTTAAAGATTCAGATCAAACTTATAAAGGAATTGATGTTGACATTATTAACAAAGTCGCTGAGATTAAAGGATGGAACATTCAGATGTCTTATCCTGGTTTTGACGCAGCGGTCAATGCGGTTCAAGCTGGTCAAGCTGACGCAATCATGGCAGGAATGACAAAAACTACAGAACGTGAAAAAGTTTTCACCATGTCTGATACTTACTATGATACAAAAGTTGTCATTGCAACTACAAAGGCACACAAGATTAGTCAGTACGACCAATTAAAAGGTAAAACTGTTGGTGTTAAAAACGGAACAGCCTCTCAACGTTTCCTTGAAAGTATTAAGGACAAATACGGCTTTAGCATTAAAACATTTGACACTGGTGATTTGATGAACAACAGCTTGACTGCTGGTGCTATCGATGCTATGATGGATGATAAACCTGTTATCGAGTATGCCATCAACCAAGGGCAAGACCTCCATATTGAAATGGATGGTGAAGCTGTGGGAAGTTTTGCTTTCGGTGTTAAAAAAGGAAGTAAATACGAGCACCTAGTTACTGAATTTAACCAAGCCTTGGCTGAAATGAAAAAAGATGGTAGTCTTGATAAAATCATCAAGAAATGGACTGCTTCATCATCTTCAGCAGTGCCAACTACAACTACTCTAGCAGGATTAAAAGCCATTCCTGTTAAAGCTAAATACATTATTGCCAGCGATTCTTCTTTTGCACCTTTTGTTTTCCAAAATTCAAGCAACCAATTTACTGGTATTGATATGGAATTGATTAAGGCAATCGCTAAAGACCAAGGTTTTGAAATTGAAATTACCAACCCTGGTTTTGATGCTGCTATCAGTGCTGTCCAAGCTGGTCAAGCTGATGGCATCATTGCTGGTATGTCTGTCACAGATGCTCGTAAGGCAACTTTTGACTTCTCAGAATCATACTACACTGCTAATACTATCCTTGGTGTCAAAGAGTCAAGTACCATTGCTTCTTATGAAGACTTGAAAGGGAAGACCGTTGGTGTTAAAAACGGAACTGCTTCTCAAACCTTCCTAACAGAAAATCAAAGCAAATACGGTTACAAAATCAAAACCTTCGCTGATGGTTCTTCAATGTATGACAGTTTAAACACTGGTGCCATTGATGCCGTTATGGATGATGAGCCTGTCCTCAAATATTCTATCAGCCAAGGACAAAAATTGAAAACACCAATCGCTGGAACTCCAATCGGTGAAACAGCCTTTGCCGTTAAAAAAGGAGCAAATCCAGAATTGATTGAAATGTTCAACAACGGACTTGCAAACCTTAAAGCAAACGGTGAATTCCAAAAGATTCTTGACAAATACCTAGCTAGCGAATCTTCATCTACTTCAACAAGCACTGTTGATGAGACAACTATCTGGGGCTTGCTTCAAAACAACTACAAACAACTCCTTAGCGGTCTTGGTATCACTCTTGCTCTAGCTCTTATCTCATTTGCTATTGCCATTGTTATCGGGATTATCTTCGGTATGTTTAGTGTTAGCCCCTACAAATCTCTTCGTGTGATTTCTGAGATTTTCGTTGACGTTATCCGTGGTATTCCATTGATGATTCTTGCAGCCTTCATCTTCTGGGGTATTCCAAACTTCATCGAGTCTATCACAGGCCAACAAAGTCCAATTAACGACTTCGTAGCCGGTACCATTGCCCTCTCACTCAATGCGGCTGCTTATATCGCTGAAATCGTTCGTGGTGGTATTCAGGCCGTTCCTGTTGGCCAAATGGAAGCCAGCCGCAGCTTGGGTATTTCTTATGGAAAAACCATGCGTAAGATTATCTTGCCACAAGCAACTAAATTGATGTTGCCAAACTTTGTTAACCAATTCGTTATCGCTCTGAAAGATACAACTATCGTATCTGCTATCGGTTTGGTGGAACTCTTCCAAACTGGTAAGATTATCATTGCCCGTAACTACCAAAGTTTCAAGATGTATGCAATCCTTGCTATCTTCTATCTTGTAATTATCACGCTTTTGACTAAACTAGCGAAACGCTTAGAAAAGAGGATTCGTTAATGGCAAAATTAAAAATTGATGTAAATGATTTACACAAAAGCTACGGAAAAAATGAAGTTTTAAAAGGAATTACGACCAAGTTCTATGAAGGAGATGTTGTTTGTATCATCGGTCCTTCGGGTTCTGGTAAGTCAACTTTCCTTCGTAGCCTAAATCTTTTGGAAGAAGTTACTAGCGGTCACATCACTGTGAACGGTTATGACTTAACTGAAAAAACAACCAACGTTGACCACGTCCGTGAAAATATCGGAATGGTGTTCCAACACTTCAATCTCTTCCCACACATGTCTGTTTTGGACAACATCACCTTTGCTCCTATTGAGCACAAGTTGATGACTAAGGAAGAAGCTGAGAAATTGGGAATGGAGTTGCTTGAAAAGGTTGGACTAGCAGATAAAGCTAATGCTAACCCAGATAGCCTATCAGGTGGTCAAAAACAACGTGTGGCTATCGCTCGTGGACTAGCAATGAATCCTGATATCATGCTCTTCGATGAACCAACTTCTGCCCTTGACCCTGAGATGGTCGGAGATGTACTTAACGTTATGAAGGAATTGGCTGAGCAAGGTATGACCATGATTATCGTAACCCATGAGATGGGATTTGCCCGTCAGGTTGCCAACCGCGTTATCTTTACTGCAGACGGTGAATTCCTAGAAGACGGAACACCTGATCAAATCTTTGATAACCCACAACACCCACGTCTGAAAGAGTTCTTGGACAAGGTCCTAAACGTCTAAACTTAAACTGTAAGGATTTCCTTGCAGTTTTTTTCTTTCTCGTATTGGATTTTTTGATTTTTCGGAAAATTATGTTAGAATTAAGTTTATGAAATGAGGTTTCCTCATACCTAGCAAGACTAGGAATAAAAATAGAAATTAGGTAGCTAGATGTCATCTAAGGTTATTGTTACAATTTTCGGTGCGAGTGGAGACCTGGCTAAACGCAAGCTCTACCCTTCCCTTTTTAGACTATATAAATCCGGCAATCTTTCCGATCACTTTGCAGTTATTGGAACTGCCCGTCGTCCTTGGAGCAAGGAATATTTTGAATCTGTTGTAGTCGAATCAATCCTTGATTTGGCAGATAGTACCGAACAGGCTCAAGAGTTCGCTAGCCACTTCTACTATCAAAGTCATGATGTCAATGATACGGAACACTACATTGCTTTACGTCAATTGCAGGCTGAACTAAATGACAAGTACCAAGCTGAACACAACAAGCTCTTCTTCTTGTCTATGGCACCTCAATTCTTTGGAACCATTGCTAAGCACCTCAAGTCTGAAAGTATTGTTGACGGTAAAGGTTTTGAACGCTTAATCGTTGAAAAACCATTTGGTACAGATTACGCAACTGCAAGCAAGTTGAATGACGAGCTTCTAGCAACATTTGACGAAGAACAAATTTTCCGTATCGACCATTATCTTGGTAAGGAAATGATCCAAAGTATCTTTGCAGTTCGCTTTGCAAACTTGATTTTTGAAAACGTTTGGAACAAAGACTTTATCGACAATATTCAAATTACTTTTGCGGAGCGCTTGGGTGTAGAAGAACGTGGTGGCTATTATGATGAATCTGGTGCCCTCCGTGACATGGTACAGAACCACACTCTACAACTTCTTTCTCTCCTTGCTATGGACAAGCCAGCAAGCTTTACAAAAGATGAGATTCGTGCTGAAAAGATTAAGGTCTTTAAAAACCTCTATCATCCAACGGATGAAGAGCTTAAAGAACACTTTATCCGCGGTCAATACCGTTCAGGTAAGATTGATGGCATGAAATATATCTCTTACCGTAGCGAGCCAAATGTAAATCCAGAATCAACAACTGAAACCTTTGCATCTGGTGCTTTCTTTGTAGACAGCGATCGATTCCGTGGTATTCCTTTCTTCTTCCGTACTGGTAAACGTCTGACTGAAAAAGGAACTCATGTCAACATCGTCTTTAAACAAATGGACTCTATCTTTGGAGAACCACTTGCTCCAAACATTTTGACCATCTATATCCAACCAACAGAAGGCTTCTCTCTTAGCCTAAATGGGAAACAAGTAGGAGAAGAATTCAACTTGGCTCCCAACACACTTGATTACCGTACAGATGCGACCGCAACTGGTGCTTCTCCAGAGCCATACGAGAAATTGATTTATGATGTCTTAAATAATAACTCAACTAACTTTAGCCACTGGGATGAAGTTGGTGCGTCATGGAAATTGATTGACCGTATCGAAGAGCTCTGGGCTGAAAATGGTGCCCCACTTCATGACTATAAAGCTGGAAGCATGGGACCTCAAGCTAGCTTTGACTTACTTGAAAAATTCGATGCCAAATGGACTTGGCAACCAGATATCGCCTATCGTCAAGATGGTCGTTTAGAATAAAAAAATTTCCTGCAAGTTTGTTCCTTGCAGGATTTTTGCTTCTGATTAGATTAAGCCTTCCAAGAGACCCTTCATAAAGTTTTCTGAGTTAAACTCTCCAATATCATCGATTTTTTCACCAAAACCAATCAATTTTACAGGAATATTGAGTTCTTCTCGGATGGCTAGAACTACACCACCTCGAGCAGTTCCATCAATCTTAGTCAAGACAATTCCAGTTAATGGCGTAATTTTTGAAAATTCTTTGGCCTGTACAAGAGCGTTTTGACCTGTCGATGCATCAAGTGCCAAGAAGGTTTCATGCGGAGCTTCTGGCACAACACGTTTGATGATACGTCCAATCTTCTCCAACTCAGCCATGAGGTTATCCTTATTTTGCAGACGACCAGCAGTATCGATCATGAGAATATCGATACCTTCAGACACGGCACGTTCCATGCCATCAAATACGACACTGGCTGGGTCAGCTTTTTCAGGTCCAGTTACAACTGGAACATCTACACGACGGCCCCATTCAGCTAGCTGAGCTACCGCCCCTGCACGGAAAGTATCTGCCGCAACCAGCATAACCTTCTTACCAGCTTGTTTGTAGCGGTGGGCTAGTTTCCCGATAGAAGTTGTTTTCCCAACACCATTAACACCAACAAAGAGCATGACTGTCAAGCCATCTTGGAAGTGGATTCTTTCATCGTAGTTACCGTCTTTCTCATAGAGCTCGACCAATTTTTCAATAATGACACGGCGAAGTGCGTCAGGTTTCTTGGCGTTTTCAAGCTTGGCTTCGTAGCGTAACTCCTCTGTTAAGTTAGAAGCGACTTGGACACCAACGTCACTCATGATAAGTAGTTCTTCTAGTTCCTCGAAAAATTCTTCGTCAACAGAGCGGAAATTTGCAAAGAAAGCATTCAAACGAGCACCGAAGCCTGTACGAGTTTTCTTAAGACTGCGGTCATATTTTTCCTGAACAGTTTCTTCTAACTGAGACCTTTCTGGTTCAAGCACTTCAGAACTATTTTCTTCGACAGTCTCTAGGAGCTCAGTATTCTCTTCCTCTGTGACTTCTTCTGAGTTTAGCAATTCTTCGACTTTTTCTTGATGAACCTCTACATCTGGCTCTGAATCCAGACTTTCTTCAACTGTATCTTGATTTTCCTCTTCTTCGAGCAGAGCTTCTTCAGAACTTTCAACTTCTGCCACTTCTTGAGAAACTTCCTCAGCTTCTGTATCTTCAGACAAATCAAGATTTTCCAGAGCTTCTTTTACAACTTCTTCGATTTTAGGTTCTTCTTTTTTTCCGAATAGACGGTCAAATAATCCCATATCTTATTTCTCCTTTAACACGTATTCTTCGATTGCCCAGGCGACAGCTTCCTCATCATTGGTCATTGGAGTTACCACATTTGCAACTGCCTTGACTTCAGGAACAGCGTTTTGCATGGCAACACCGAGTCCCGCCCACTCAATCATAGAGAGGTCATTGGCCTCGTCACCACAGGCCATGACTTGGCTTTGGTCAATTCCAAGATGGCTGATTAGTTTGGCCAAACCGGTTGCTTTATGAACATTCTTTGGTGACCACTCTAGCAACATTTCACGTGATTTAAAGATTTCATATTGGTCAAACAATTCTGGAGAAATCTTCTGAATGGCTGCATCCAAAGGTTCTTGAGCAAAGGCAGTCACGCATTTATTGTAGGTCATTTGACTAGACAGGTCTTCAAAGTCCACTGGAACAAAAGTCAAAGCTGGATTAAATTTGGCATAAAGACTTTCTTGGTCGGATTGAATTTGATAAACGGTTCCTTCTGAGATGGCATCAAGAGGCAGTGATAATTTCTCTGTTTCTTCATACAAGCGTGCTACATCATCATATGAAAAGACTGTCTTATCAAGGATTTCACCTGTATTCTTCTGAACCAAACCACCATTAAAAGTAATCGTATACTCATCTTCGTGGTCGTCAGTCCCTAGCTCATGGAGAAAGAAATCCATGGCTTTTAAGGGACGACCAGTTGTCAATACGACCTTGATACCACGATCACGCGCAGCTTTCAAGGTTGCCTTGGTACGATCCGTCAACCTTTTATCAGTAGTCAGCAAGGTCCCGTCCAAGTCCAATGCAATCAATTTTATATCTGCCATTATAAGCCCTCCATATAAGCTATAACCGACTGGTCCTTATGGTGACCAATCACTGTCTCTGCTAATTCTAAAATTTCAGGTCGTGCATTTTCAGGAGCTACAGGATGTCCCACAACCTGCATCATGTGCAAATCATTTAGATTGTCTCCAAAAGCCATAACCTGACCCATTTTGATGCCAAGTTTTTTAGCTAATTCAACAATGGCCACTCCCTTATCGACATAGTCCAGAACAATATCAATGGATTCAAAGCCAGTTGTCATTGCCTTAACACCAGGAACATGTTCATTGACCCAAGCTTCCCCAGCTTCCAGCGTTTCTTCTGTGAAGTTGGTTGTAAATTTGAAAATGTCATCTGTGATAGCTTCCAAACTCGTTACTTTTTGGATATTTTCATTATAATGCTGGCTCTCTTTCAAATAGGTTGCATCAACCGTATCTAACACATAAGAACCCTTCTTACCCGTCAAGAGCAGTTTATTGATGTCTACATAAGGTGACGTTTTCAGCCTTTCAAAAGTCGCCAGATAAAAGTCACGAGACATAGTCGCTTCATACAAATCCTGACCTTGATACTCTACCAAACTACCATTTTCCGCGATAAAAATAATATCATCACGAACATCAGCAAATAATTTTTCTAGAGATAGAAATCCACGTCCTGAAGCCACTGCAAAGTAAATCCCTTTTTCCTTATAGGAAGCCAAGAGAGACTTGAGGCGATCCATATCAAAGCGTCCATTCTCATCTAGGAAGGTTCCATCCATATCCGTTGCTACTAGTTTAATCATAAAATCTTTCTTACTCCGATTAGTAAATCTACCTCCTATTATACCATAGATAACTAGAAAAAGGACTAGTCTATCAGCTTTGCTTCTCTTTTATACTTCTCTACTAGCTAGTGCTGTTTCTAACTTTTAAAAAAGCTCGTAAAATTAAAATCGTGCAACTTTTTTCAGATACTTTTAAAAGATTGATTTCCCTATATTTTTCCTTTATACTGGATAAAAAGGAGAATAGTATGTCAGAAACAAATCACGAAATCGATTCAAATTTTGCAGGTCGTTTAAATATCCTACGTGCGGGTGTTCTTGGTGCCAATGATGGAATTATTTCTATTGCTGGTGTTGTTATCGGGGTTGCCAGTGCTACCAGCAATATCTGGATTATCTTTTTATCAGGATTTGCAGCTATTTTGGCCGGAGCCTTTTCAATGGCTGGTGGAGAATATGTATCCGTTTCAACTCAAAAAGATACCGAGGAAGCAGCCGTTGCGCGTGAGCAAGTCTTGCTAGACCAAGATATGGAATTAGCCAAAAAGTCTCTCTATGCTGCCTATATCCAAAATGGAGAATGTGAAACATCAGCCCAACTTCTCACCAACAAGGCCTTTCTTAAAAATCCACTCAAGGCTTTGGTTGAGGAAAAATATGGGATTGAGTATGAAGAGTTTACCAATCCTTGGCATGCTGCTATCTCTAGCTTTATTTCTTTTTTCCTTGGTAGCTTACCACCCATGCTTTCAATTACCATTTTCCCAAGTGAATACCGCATCCCTGCTACTGTCCTTATCGTCGGTGTGGCCCTTCTTCTCACTGGTTACACTAGTTCCAGACTTGGAAAGGCTCCGACTAGAACAGCTATGATTCGGAACCTTGCTATTGGCCTCTTGACCATGGGAGTTACCTTCTTGCTCGGTCAACTTTTCAGCATTTAATACTCTTCGAAAATCTCTTCAAACCACGTCAGCTTCGCCTTGCCGTATGTATGGTTACTGACTTCGTCAGTTCTATCTGCAACCTCAAAACTGTGTTTTGAGCAACCTGCGGCTAGCTCCTAGTTTGCTTTTTGATTTTCATTGAGTATAAAATACAAGAAATACCTCGATTTTGAAGTCGAGGTATCTTTTTTACATTTGTACAATCTTGCGATAACTTCTTGAAGTAATCATGAAAATCAGCACATAGGCGATGAAGAAGATAGCGCAGATAGACAAGGTCACAATCAACATCATATTCGTATCTATTACACCAATCACTTTTAAAATCAGGCTAAGCATATGGTAGGCAAAGGCTAGATGTATGAAGGCAAAAAGCAAAGGAAGGAAGAAAACAGTTAAAACCTGTTTGTTTATGGTTTGCTTGATTTGCTTTTGATCTAAACCAACTTTCTGCAAGATAATAAAGCGCTCACGGTCTTCATAGCCTTCAGAAATTTGTTTGTAATAGATGACTAGAACGGTTCCGACCATAAAGATAATGGATAGGAAAATACCAATAAAGAAGACACCGCCAAAGAGGGCACTCATTTGAGCACTAGCATCTGCTAGATTGCTACCATACACATAGCTACCTTCAGTGTTTAATTGAGCATTAAACTTTTGTAAGTATTTTTCATATTCTTCAGCGACTTTGAGTTGTTCTTCTTCACTGATATTTACATTTATACCACCGTAAAGCTGATTATAGATAGCCGAATCTGGAAATTGGTCTAAAAATGCTTGTAAATTAGGTACAACAAGGTAATTGTAATCAGTAGTAAAAATATTAAACTGATTAGGGACATGGTTCACAATAAAATCTGTATTAAATTCTTCTTTGACAGAAAATTGATGGTTATTTAGAGTTAGAACTTTCTGTCCTTTCAGTCCGTCATTTTTTGCAAAGAGTCCGACCTCATTTCCTGATAGAGACAGTTTTTGACCAGTCATAGTTTCATAATCTTTTTGGTCAAATACCATGAAGACTGTTTTAGGTTGGACACGATTTTGTCCCCTTTCGAAAATAGTTAACTTGGTTCCTTCTTGATTTGCAATACCAAAGTTACTGTAACGAAGCACTTCTTTCTCTTTGACACTATAACCTTTGTCACTTGCAAACTGGCTCAAGAGTTTGTCCAAATCTTCTTTTTCAACATTTTGTCCAGTAATTCCAAAGTCGTGCGGATTCATCACTTTTTTAAAGGATTCTGAGGCATTGAAAATACTAGTAGCTGCTGACATGGTTACCAAAACCATTGTTGACAAAATAGCGATAGTTGCTAGTCCAACCGCATTTTTCTTCATACGGAAAATCAAGTTGGACACTGAGATGAGATTATTTGGTTGGTAATAGTATTTCTTATTTTTCTTTAAGATTTGAAGGAAAACGGTAATACCTGCATTGAACAAGAGATAGGTACCAAAGATAACCAGTAAAACAGCTAGGAAGAAAGTTGTCAGGGCTGTGAGAGGATCTTTTACCGTAAGGGCAAGATAGTAGCCAATCCCTAAACTAATGGAACCAAGAATCGTTTGGAGAGGTAAGAAGCGACCTTTTTTCTCACCGCTAGCTTTCTCACGAGAGAGCTGGAGAGCATTCATACGGGCGATTCGAAGGGCATTAAGGAACATGAGGCCTAGGAAAATCAATCCAAAGACAACAAGTACCGCAATGACAACATTCATTTGGAAGGTAGCGACCAGCTCAACCTTTAATTTCATCAGTTTGAGCAAGAAAGCGAAAATTAACTTGTCAAACAAGGCTCCAATTCCGATACCCGCTCCAACAGTTAGAATTCCAAATAGTATCAACTCCTTAAAGGTCATACTGATCAGGTGACGCTTCTCCAAGCCCAACATGCCATAAATTCCTAGTTCCTTAGAACGATTTTTCATGACAAAACTATTGGCATAGAAGACGATAATGGCTGACGCGAGGGTGACGACAAACATACCAAATCCAAGAGTAGCCTGAATGGTTGTTCCTCCACGGATTTCAGCAATCTTGGGATTGAAGGTTAGAGAGTAAAAGAGATAGGTGACTGTGACTGCCAAAAGAACAGCCAGCGCAAAAGGATAGTAGAGTTTGCGGTTTTTAATCAAATTCGATACCGCTAACTTATTGGTTAATCGAAACATACTAATTCACCTCGCTTGCCATGACAGTCAAGGTATCAGAAATTTCTTGGAACATCTGACGCTCTGTCTTCTCTCCGCGGTAGATTTGATTGTAAAGAATGCCGTCCTTGATAAAGAGAACTCGCTTGGCCCTGCTAGCTGCTGCTGTTGAGTGGGTTACCATAAGAATGGTTTGGCCACGCTCATTGATTTCATCAAAGACATCAAGTAAGGCTGCAGATGACTTGGAGTCAAGAGCTCCTGTCGGTTCGTCCGCAAGGAGAATTTCAGGTTCTGTGATGATGGCGCGTGCTACTGCTACACGCTGTTTCTGACCACCAGAAATCTCGTAAGGGTACTTCTCTTGTAATTGGTTGATACCTAGATTCTCAGCTGTCACCACCAATTTCTTCATCATTTCCGTAATGGGTCTTCTTGACAAGACAAGAGGAAGCAAGATATTGTCCTTAACGGACAGGGTATCTAGCAAGTTAAAGTCTTGGAAGACAAAGCCCAGCTTTTCACGACGGAAGCTAGAAGCCTGTGAATTTTTAATGGTTGCGGTGTCAGTTCCATTCAAGTAAACCTGACCACGTGTTGGTTTGTCCAGCATAGCTAGGATATTGAGAAGAGTTGATTTACCAGAACCAGACTCACCCATGATGGCAACATAGTCACCTTTTTCAACGGTAAAGTGAATATCCTTGAGGGCCTCTACTTGGTTGCCCTGAAAACGAGTTTTATAAATTTTTTGAACGTGTTTTACATCTAAAAGTGTCATGAGAATCTCCTTTCTTAATATCCCATCAAATGAAATGTTGCTTGCATCATAGCGCATCCCAGTTGAACACGCTCGATATCTTTATGGCTTGGTTTTCTTGTTTTCTTATGTAAGATTTGTTTCATGATGTTGCTCCTTTGTTCTTTATGAGTCTAGTTTACATCAAAAAAAGACCGCTTGCCATAACCTAACCTTACAAAAGAGACTTTAATCTTACATTTTTGTAAGATTGGGGGAAATATAGGCAAAATTACTTATAAAATGATTTGATTTCTATTTTTAAAATTGTAAAATATAAGTGTGAAAAGGCTTACTTTGGAAAGGAGGATGCGGAAACTAACATTTGAGTAAGCTTACCTAGATAACATACCATTAAATTGAACACTTGTAAGTCGTTCTAAGTATCAGGAAAGAAGGTGCGCTTTAATGAAACATAAAGAACATATACTCATCGGACTTCTCTATCTCCTCTCTCCATTCATCGGTCAGCTCTTAGTTGAAAAAACATACTTTATCGGTACAGAATTTACAGCTACTGCTTATGCTATTTGCTGGCTATCAGTTGTTATCAGCATCCACCATTTTTCAAAAACAGTTTTCTCTCAGCATGAAAAATCAGATTAGAAATCTAAGTTCAAAATATTATTTTTAATTTGTATATGAGGCTGAGAAAATTTTATTAAAAGTAAAAAAGCTTTAAATCAAGCAGTTTAGACTATTGATTTAAAGCTTTTTGCTTATTCAAAATCTTTTGTAAAACTTCACCAAAACCAGCCTTCATTATCGTCAATGGCTTGGGCTTCTTTGCGTTTACGTGGGCCTGTTCCGTACATTTCTGCTTCGATTTCTTCCTTGGTTGGCATGACAGAAGCTAGGATGATATAGATAATCACGCCAAGTCCAAAGTTTGCGATTGTAAAAATGGCAAACAAGAAACGAACAAGGGTAACATCAAAGTTCCACTTGTCTGACAGACCTGCCAAAACTCCTGAAATCATGCGATTTCGTCTCATTTTATAAAATTTACTGTTCATGATTTTCCTCTTTCTGCTAGGTTAGACATAGTATATCATGGGTAGACTCGGCTTTCATCAGTCCTCAGGCTGATTTATTAGTAGCAATTTACCTCGACAAAGTCCACAGCGATAGCGTTTGGTATCAATTCTTCGCTTGCGCTGATACCCTTGCTGGCAGGATTGACAACGATAAAGTTTGAGTGGTTTAGAGTGGCTATTTGTCAAGGAGGGCACAAAGCGTAATCCATCCACTGCTTTCAACAGTTCCTTAAAATCCCGATCCTTGTGTTGATAGCCCTTCCCTTGAAAATAGAGGTGATAATGACAGAGTTCATGTCGGACAATTTTTCTAAAAACGTCCAACCCCAGTTCCTGATAAACCTTGGGATTAAAATCTAGATGCCCATCTTTGGGGAAAAATCGCCCACCTGTCGAACGTAGACGAGAATTCCACTGAGCTTGATGGATAAAAGGTCTGCCGAAGTCTTCTAGCGAAACTTGCTTGACGTAATCAGTTAGATTCATCTGGAGCTAGGAGCGACAGATTGACTTTTTCACGTTCAGTATCGACTTTCTTGACCCAAACGGTCACCAAATCTCCGACGGACACCACTTGGCTTGGGTGTTTGATAAACTTGCGACTCATATGCGAAATGTGAATCAAGCCGTCCTCATGAATCCCAATGTCAACGAAGGCACCGAAATCAACGACATTACGCACCACACCTTCTAGCTTCTGTCCGACCACAAGGTCCTTAATATCTAGGACATCTTGGCGAAGCACAGGTGCATCAAAGGAATCACGGAAATCTCGACCTGGTTTGAGAAGATCTGCAATGATATCTTTAAGGGTTTCTGGACCAAGGTCTAGCTCTTGCGCCATTTCCTTGACTGCAAGCGACTTGAGTTTGCCTTGGGCTTCTTCGTTTAGGTCTTTAATATCTAAGCGTTTGAAGAGCTCCTTAACAGCAGAGTAATTTTCTGGGTGAACTCCTGTATTATCAAGGATATTGCTACTTTCAGGGATACGAAGGAAACCAGCTGCCTGTTCAAAAGCCTTGGCACCCAGACGCGGAACCTTCTTAATTTGAGCTCGTGAAGTGATTTTTCCTTCTTCTTCACGGTATTTGACGATATTTTCAGAGATGGTTTTATTGAGTCCAGCTACGTGTGAAAGAAGAGCTGGGCTGGCCGTATTGATATTGACACCGACTTGGTTTACCACTGTATCCACGACAAAGTCCAGACTCTCAGATAGTTTCTTCTGGCTGACATCATGCTGGTATTGACCGACACCGATTGACTTAGGATCGATTTTGACCAATTCGGCAAGAGGATCTTGCAAACGACGGGCGATAGAAATAGCAGAGCGTTTTTCAACAGTCAAGTCTGGAAACTCCTGACGAGCAAGTTCACTGGCAGAATAGACCGAAGCACCACTTTCATTGACGATAACATAGCTGACTTCAGGGAAATCTTTCAGAACTTCCGCCACAAAGGCTTCACTTTCACGACTAGCAGTACCATTTCCGATGGCAATAATCTCTACACCGTATTGACCAATCAAATCTGCCAAATCTTTCTTTGCTTCTTCGATTTGACGAGCTGATGCTGGTTTAACAGGATAAATGACCTGAGTTGTCAACATTTTTCCTGTGGCATCAACTACTGCCAACTTGGCACCCGTACGAAAGGCTGGGTCAAATCCTAAAACCACGCGCCCTTTCAGTGGAGCAACCAAGAGCAGATTGCGCAGGTTGTCAGAAAAGAGTTGGATAGCTCCTTCTTCTGCTTTCTCAGTCAATTCTGTCCGAATACGACGCTCGATAGCAGGCAAGACTTTTTTCTTAACAGATTGCTGAACCACTTCATCAATATAGGCATTTTTCACCTTGAAACGAGCTGCAAAGAAGGAAAGAATTCTGTCCGTCGCATGTTCAAAACCGACCTTCAAGACACCTAGCTTTTCTCCACGATTGAGAGCCAAGGTACGATAACCCTGCATATTTCCAACTGTCTCTGAAAAATCATAGTAAATTTGAAAAACCTGCTTTTCATCAAGACTTTCATCCTTGACTTGAGAAGTGAGTTTAGAGTGTCTCAGCACCTCTTGATAAGTTAGAGCGCGTAAATTGACATCTTCCGATAAGGCTTCAACCAAGATATCAACTGCACCAGCCAAGGCTTCCTTCCCAGTCGCAAATCCTTCACAGACGAACTTTTCAGCTTCCTTCTCTAAGTCAATTATATTCTGCAAGATTAAGCGAGCAAGTGGAAAGAGCCCTGCTTCACGGGCAATAGTTGCCTTGGTTCGACGTTTTTCCTTATATGGAAGATAGAGTTCTTCTACGTCTGCTAGTTTTTCGGCAGCTAAGATAGCTTCTTCCAACTCCTTGGTCAGTTTGCCTTGCTCTTGAATCTTAGCTAAAACAGCTTCCTTACGGTCGTTGAGATTTGTCAGACTTTTATCCAAGTCAATAATGGCCTTAATCGCCACCTCATCCAGACTACCAGTCATGTCCTTGCGATAACGCGCGATAAAGGGAATCGTCGCCCCTTCGGTAGTCAAACTTAGAACAGTATCAATTTGCTTTAAAGTCACTCCCAAATCTTGGGAGATTTTTTCATATTTTTTATCCATAAACCTATTATACCACAAGCTAATATTATTCAAATTATCTCCTACAATATTTAACAACAAGATGTGGGGAATAGATTTATATTCTATAGCGCAATAACTTGTACTTAGAGAGCATTACTTCCTTTTTTAACCAAGCCATGACATCAAAATTATTTAATGGATCAGACATAATAGCCAGTTCTAGAAGATGTTCCTGACCTGGAATAACACATTGACTTTTTAAACTTTTATAATTAATTCCTTTCGTTTCACTCAAGGCACAACACAGAATGAAAAAGTGTTGTGCTCTTTATTTTGTTTTATAATAATAGTGAGAAAGCCTATCATTTCTACAAATCACGGGGAAGTGAATAAGTGAGTGGTATAGTCACTACCTCGCATTTTTATAGGTGTCATTCTTTCCATCAAACACAACTGACTGTGACTAGGAGCATGTAAACTTATAATTTAATAAGAGACTCGTTTGTGAAAGGAAGAGATAAGCAGACTCAAATTTGGTGAAGGGAGACCCCTAGTCTTAAAAGTTATTTATCCTAATTGTTGTGGTGAAGAATAGGATTTAGATTTCTGTTTCTAATCGTCCAAAATGCGTGTTTTTGAGAAATAAAAAAACCTCAAGCCTGAGCCTGCGGTAAGTGTAATCTTTTTTGAAATTTTTAAACAAAAAAGGAGCATTTAAGCCCCTCCTTTGAAATAACGGACACTTGGCTGGTCGGTGTACCCAGCATCTCAGATACCTTTTTCAAGGTGCGGCAGGAACCTTTCTGCCCTCAAATGTCTTTCGTTAATGTTATTCTAGCACTATCTACTTTTTTTGTCAAGCTTTCTCAATCTACCAGACTTAATACGACTTTGTAACTTGTAATCTTGTAAACGATACATGGTCGGAACATAAAAGAAATCTCCACTTTTATGTAACTTGATGGCAACAAGAACATTATCATCAAATCTTTTAACATATTCAAAACTAGCATCTTTCTCTCGTGGATTGACCCCAACGAAATCTGGATTACTTAGTATAAGTTCCAGGTCTTCGATATGATGAATCACATCATTATGATGCCGTTTCAACATATGACTTCTTAAACCTTCTTTGTTAACTTTGATATCACTAGCTTCAAGAACAATATTAAAAATTTCTTTTACCTCGTCAGTAACCTGACCGATCTTTTTATGTTCCATCATTTCCTCCGTTATTCCACAATTATTATATCACAATCATAGTGTATATTAGGATATATCACGCTCTATTATTCGTTAGATACTCAATTTTAACTTTTCCCTTTTCCTTAAAATAATAGTATAATAGAGGTAGAATTTAGAATCGAGGTACACCTATGGCTGTAAAATTTACAAAACGAGACGACTTGGACAAGATGTTTGAAGAGTTTGCGAAACTCCCAGATTTGAAACAAGTCACTTTCCCTGATGACAAAGAGAAAAAAGCCAAAGCAGAAAAGAAAAACTAGATGACTGCTTTCCAACAACTCCCGTCTAGTGTGCTTCAGACTGGGGCTATTTTTCTCTCCATTATCATTGAAGCCCTACCCTTCGTTCTGATAGGAAGTATTGTCTCAGGGTTGATTGAGGTCTATATCACACCTGACAAGGTTTATCATTTTCTCCCTCGAAATCGTTGGGGGAGAATCTTTTTTGGCACCTTCGTCGGGATTCTTTTTCCCTCTTGCGAATGTGGGATCGTCCCCATTATCAATCGTTTTCTGGAAAAGAAGGTTCCCGGTTACACGGCTGTTCCCTTTCTTGTAACAGCCCCTGTTATCAATCCCATTGTTCTCTTTGCGACCTATTCTGCCTTTGGCAACTCCTTCCATATCGCTCTGTTACGAGCTCTGGGGTCCATTCTTGTAGCTGTGATACTTGGGATTTTTCTAGGATTTTTCTGGCAAGAACCGATTCAAAAAGAAAATCGGTTGGCCTGTCATGAACATGATTTTTCTCACTTGACCCCTGCAAAAAAAGTTTTTCAGGTCTTTGTGCAGGCCATTGATGAATTTTTTGATACGGGACGCTATTTGGTATTTGGCTGTCTCTTTGCCTCTATGATACAGGTCTATGTTCCAACTCGGATTCTGACCTCTATTAGTGCGACCCCTCTTTTTGCTATCCTACTCTTGATGCTTTTGGCCTTTCTTCTTTCGCTCTGTAGTGAGGCGGATGCCTTTATCGGTGCTTCTCTTCTCTCAAGTTTCGGCTTGGCACCAGTTCTGGCCTTTCTCATCATTGGCCCAATGCTGGATATCAAAAATATTCTCATGATGAAAAATTACTTGAAAGCACGATTTATCAGTCACTTCATTACGATTGTGACACTCGTTGTCTTAGTCTATTCTCTCTTGATTGGAGTCATCCTATGATTCGATTTTTAGTTTTAGCTGGCTATTTTGAACTGACTATTTACCTCCATCTGTCGGGCAAATTAAACCAGTACATCAACATGCACTATTCCTATCTAGCCTATATTTCCATGGTGCTTTCCTTTATCTTGGCTATTGTTCAATTGTATATCTGGATGAAGCAAGTCAAAACCCACAGTCATCTGAACAGCCGATTAGCGAAGGTTACTAGTGTTGCTCTTCTGGCTATTCCTATTGTCGTCGGCCTAACTTTTCCAACTGTTAGCTTGGATTCTCAGACCGTTTCTGCCAAAGGATATCACTTCCCCTTATCAGAAGGCACGGATCAAGCCATTCAGACAAGCGAAGGGACGACAAGCCAATATTTGAAACCAGATACCAGTTCTTATTTTTCAAAATCAGCCTATGAAAAGGAAATGCGAACGGCGGCGGATAAATACTTGTCCCAAGATAGTATTCAGATCACCAACGAAAACTATATGGAAGTCATGGAGGCTATCTACGACTATCCAAATGAGTTTGAGGGCAAGACAGTCCAGTTCACAGGCTTTGTCTATAACGATCCCAGTCATGCCAATAGCCAATTTCTGTTCCGCTTCGGCATTATTCACTGTATCGCGGATTCAGGTGTCTATGGATTGCTGACCAAGGGAAATACCCGTCAATATGAGAATAACACCTGGATAACAGCCAAAGGAAAACTGGTCAATCACTACCATAAAGAACTCAAACAAAATCTCCCAACCTTGGAAATCGATAGCTTTACAAAAGTCGATAAACCAGAAAATCCCTATGTGTATCGCGTGTTTTAAAAAAGTAGCCTGGAAAGGGCTACTTTTTCTATTTAGAAATAAGAATCTAAAGCATGGATAATTTTATATAAAACTCCGATTTCCTACTCAGCGTCCTTCCAATTCCGAGCAATTTCTTCATCCTTCTGGAGTTGGTCTACCAGTTCTTCAACGGAGTCAAATTTGACCATTTCACGGACACGGTCTAGCCAGTAGACAATAACTGTTTCACCGTAAATGTCATCTGAAAAATCAAAAATATTGACTTCAAAACGTGGCTCTTCTCCATCGAAAGTAACATTTTTCCCGACACTCGCCATTCCACGATATCTTTTACGCTGCACTTCAATATCAACTACGTAGACACCATCTGCTGGCATATAAGTTCGATCTCTTAAAACTAAGTTTGCTGTTGGGTAACCGATAGTCCGTCCACGAGCATTCCCATGAACAACCATTCCACGTGACGGTAGAGGAGTGCCAAGTAAATGACCTGCTTCCCTGACATCTCCATCAAGAATAGCTTGACGAATACGAGTAGAACTAATTTTCCCCTTTTCATCCTCAACAGGAGGAACAATGATGATTTCTCCATCAAAATAATCCTTCAAATCATCCGCAGTTTTCTTATCAGAACCAAACGTGTAATCAAATCCCGCTACAATAATCGCTGGTTTTAATGCTCTAACATAGGTATCAAAGAACTCTTGACCCGTTAAACTAGCAAATTTACTACTAAAGTCAAGTAAGAAAAGAGCCTCTACTCCATGCCATTTCATCTTATGTTCCCGTTCTTCATGACTGACAATATGAAGCATTAATTCTGGCTTGTACGGTTGCAAGGCAAGCTTAGGGGACTCTGTAAAGGTCATCACGACAACTGGTAGATAATCTTTCATAGAAACCTTGCTAGCTACTTCAAAAAGCTTCTGATGTCCCTTATGAATACCGTCAAAATAGCCTAATACAAGAACTGTTTTATCCGGTACTGCGATGTCTTTTTCATTTTTTATAGGTACTGTTGTAATCATGAAACTATTATATCATAGAGAAAGCCTTTTCGCTAAAAGGAAAGCCCAAATGTCGTTTTTTGCCCCTGAAGTGACCTTAAAAATTTTTCAAGATGTTAGTTTTAAAAAATAGCATCCCCTAAGAGATGCTATCGTTTGGTAACTAGTCTACTGTTTCTTCCAAATCTTTTAACTTCACCGAAACAATTTTTGAGACACCTGATTCTTGCATGGTCACTCCATAGATAGAATCAGCCGCTGCCATGGTTCCCTTACGGTGGGTTACGACGATGAACTGGCTGTCCTTGTCAAAGCGGTTGAGGTAATCCCCAAAACGTTTGACATTGGCTTCATCCAGCGCAGCCTCTACCTCATCCAAGATGACAAACGGAATGGTCTTGACACGGATAATGGAGAAGAGCAAGGCAAGAGCCGATAGGGCTTTTTCCCCACCACTCATGAGGTTAAGGGATTGGATTTTCTTGCCTGGTGGTTGAACAGAAATCTCAACCCCAGCTGTCAGCAGGTCTCCCTCAGTTAAAATCAGGTCTGCCTGACCACCACCAAACATCTGCTTGAAAGTCACTTTAAAGGACTCACGAATAGCTTCAAAGGTGGATTTAAAGCGTTCCTTGACCTCATCATTCATCTCTGTGATGGTCTCAAGGAGCAAGTTTTTCGCTGACAAAATATCATCACGTTGGCTATTCAAGAAATCCAAACGATTGTGAACCTCTTCGTACTGGTCAATAGCTTCCAAGTTGACAGGACCCAGTGAGCGAATAGCTTTCTCTAAATCCTGCACCTCTTGATCTGCCAGATTGAGGTTTTCCAATTCATGTGCCTTTTCTAGTGCTTCAGTATAGCTAATCTGATACTGGTCTGTTAATTGACTTTGTAGATGGCGCAAGCGCTCGCTGACCTTTTCTTTCTTAGCTTCAGCACGTGTTTGCTTGCGAATCCATTCCTCATTCTGCTGGCGAGCCTGATCCAAATGACTAGCAATGTCATCCAGCTGACCCTCAATATCATCCAACTCAAACTGCTTACGAATCAAACCTTGTTGGAGGTTTGTTTTCTGCATTTTGGCTTCTTCAGCCTGTTGACTGAGCAATTCTGTATCAACTTTCTCAAGATTGTCAACCTTTTCTTGAAGAAGGCGCTGGATTTCCTCTTGTTCGATATCTAAATTGTCCAATTCTTTGCCTAAACGCTCAATATCAGCTACTTCATAACGTTTTTGCCCTTGTAGTTCTGTCTTAAGCAAGCGAGCTTGCGCTACCTGTTCTTGCAAGTTCTGATAACGTTCTTGGATGGCATTTTTGTTAGACTTAATCTCTTCAATCTCAGCTTCCAGATTTTGCTTGTCACTGGCAATAGTAGCAAGGCGTGCTTGGCATTTTTCCTTATCTGCTTGCCAATCTCCGTCAGAAAGACGATCTAATTCCTCTTCTTGGAGTTTCCAAAGAGTTTCTAGCTCTTCAACTTGCTGACTGGTCTGCTGATAAGCGAGGGACAAGCCTTGCTCCTGAATACGAGCCTGCTCACCCTGAGATTTGATGGCTTCTAATGATTCGGTCAATCTAGCCATCTGGTCTTGTAAGGTCTTCAAAGCCACTTCTTCTGAATGAAGACTTGCTTCCTCTTCAGCAATTTCTTTTTGTAATTGCTCCAGTTCTGGCTTGATAAAAATGCTGTTATTCTGGCGATTGGCTCCACCTGCGTAAGAACCACCTGTGCGCAACTCTGTACCGTCCAATGTCACCATACGAACCTGATAACGAACCTGGCGAGCTGCTGCACTCGCATGTTCTACAGTATCAAAAATAGCCGTCGCAGCTAGCAAGTTCTTGAAAATGGCTTCCAGTCTAGTATCGAAAGTAACTAACTCATCTGCCATACCCAGAAATCCTGGACTTGCAGCAATAGCATCTTGATTCTGGCTAGAAATCGTACGCGCCTTGATCGTTGTCAAAGGAAGAAAGGTTGCACGACCGGCTCTGTTGCGTTTGAGGAAATCAATAGCCTTGGTTGCCGACTCTTCATCTTCTACGATGATATGCTGGCTACTTGCCCCTAAGGCAATCTCTAGGGCAGTTTGATAATGCACATCAAAAGTCAGGTGCTCACTGACTGCACCAATAATTCCACCAAGGCGGTCTTTTTCTTGGAGAACACTCTTAACACCTGCATAAAAGTTACTATGATTTCTCAGGATATTTTCCAAACTTTGGGCTCTAGCCTGCTTGTTTTTGAGACTATCCAGACGGTCAAAGAGTTGACTTTGTTGAGCTTGATAGGAAGTTTTCTGCTCTTCTTGTTCCTTGGCAATAGCTTGATAGTCGGCCAATAATTTCTGAACCTGCTCCTTGGCAGTTTCAAGCTCGTCTTTTTGCTGACTAGACTTCTCTTTAGCTGTAGCCAGTTGTTCTTTCAGCTTTTGTAGTTGATCTGCTTGTTTTTGAGAAAGCTGACGACTATTTTCCAACTCATTCTCGATGCGGGTCAACTGGTTCGAGACATCTGCTTCTTCTTGTAAAAGAGCGACAAAGCGTTCACGCAAGAGCTCAATCATCTGATCAGGATCATCTGAAAAAGCCAGCAATTCAGCTTCTAAACGATTGAGTTTTTGATTATTTTGGACTAGATTTTCCTCTAACAGAGCTAAAGAGCTTTCTTTATCAGATTTTTCTTGGCTGAGTAAATTTCTCTTATCCTCCAAAGCAGCCAAACGAGCTTGTGCTTCCTGTTGATTCAAGGCTACTTGCTCAGATTCCAGTTTCGATAAGGCTAATTTTCTCTCTAAATCACTAATCAGACTGGTCAAGTCCATCAAACTGCCTTGGTCTTTGGCCATTTCAGCCTGTAAATCTTGGCGTTGCTTCTTGAGATTCTGATTTTCTTCCTCTAATTTTTCACGCTTTTGGTAGTAGCTTGTCAAGAGTTCCTGAACCTGAGCCAACTCTTCTTCTGTAGACTCTAGTTCAGCCTTATTTTCCTTGATTTGAGCAACCAGAACGTCTAAATAAATAGCCTTGCGTTGACCTTCCAAGTCTAAAAACTTACGGGCATTCTCAGCTTGCTTCTCAAGAGGTTTGATTTGATTATCCAACTCGTAGATAATGTCCTCTAAGCGGTCTAAATTATCCTGAGTTTGTTGCAGTTTACTCTCAGTTTCTTTTCTGCGAGTCTTGTATTTCAAAACACCTGCAGCTTCTTCAAAAATAGCTCGGCGTTCTTCAGGCTTGGAATTAAAAATCTCCTCAACCTTCCCTTGGGAAATAATGGAGAAGGAATCTCGTCCCAAACCTGTATCCAAGAAAAGGTCATGAATATCACGCAGACGGACTTTCTTGCCGTCAATCTTGTATTCGCTATCACCACTACGATAGATATGGCGTTCCACTCTAATTTCTTGACCTGCGTCCTTGATAAATCCGTCATGATTATCCAGAGTCACAACTACAGAAGCATAATTGAGCGGTTTGCGACTTTCAGTTCCAGCAAAAATGACATCCGGCATCTTGCCCCCACGGAGACTCTTGACACTAGACTCCCCCAAGGCCCAACGCAGACTTTCTGTAATATTAGACTTTCCTGATCCATTGGGTCCAACGACTGCCGTCACACCTTGGTCAAAAACGACCTTGGTCTTGTCAGCAAAAGACTTGAATCCCTGAATTTCGATTTCCTTTAAATACATGAATCCAGCCCTTTCTCAACGGCATTTTTGGCAGCTTCCTGCTCTGCTAATTTCTTAGAACGACCTTGGCCTTGACCAATGCTCTTACCTTCAACAAGAACTTCTACATCAAAAACCTTATCGTGGGCAGGCCCTGTTTCAGAAATTACCTGATAACGAATAGCCACATCCCCATTGACCTGAAGTAACTCTTGGAGATGGGTTTTGTAGTCTGTAATCATCTCAAATTCTCCTGCTTCAACCTTAGGAATCATGACTTGATAGATAAATTCCTTGACCTTGACCACATCCTTGTCCAAAAGGAGGGCACCAAGAAAGGCTTCAAAGGCATCACCAAGAATGGTATCACGATTGCGTCCACCAGATTTTTCTTCCCCCTTACCCAGCTTGATAAACTGATCAAACTGGCAATCACGCGCAAAACCAGCCAAACTCTCCTCGCGGACAATCATGGCACGGAGTTTGGACAAATCACCCTCAGGCTTTTTAGGATATTTTTTATACAGATATTCTGAAATCAATAACTGTAGAACAGCGTCTCCTAAAAATTCCAAGCGCTCATTGTGTGAAATTTTTAAGAGGCGGTGCTCATTGGCATAACTCGTATGAGTAAAGGCAGTCTCCAGTAAGTTTTTGTCTGCAAATTCGATTGCAAAATGGTTCTTTAGTACAGTTTGTAATTCTTTCATACCAACCTCTTTCTAACTGATAGCAGTCCTTTTTATTATATCAAAAAAAGCCCCCTGAGTCACTTTAAAACGGGACTGGAAAGCATTTGGGAATTCTTTAAAATAAGATTTTCAGTTTTATACTCAATGAAAATCAAAGAGCAAACTAGGAAACTAGCCGCAGGCTGTACTTGAGTACGACAAGGCGACGTTGACGTGGTTTGAATTTGATTTTCGAAGAGTATTAGGGGCAAATTTGAGGCAGGATAAACAAAAAGCCATATTAAAGGCTTTTTAGGATGTTTATATCCACCCTGAGGGAATCGAACCCCCATCTCAAGAACCGGAATCTTACGTGATATCCATTACACTAAGGGTGGAAACTTGTTTTATTATAACAGAAATTTGCTCTAATAACAAGTTTTTTTCTAGTGAGATAGCCCGTCTTAGTGGGAAGCATCCCCATTCCAAATAGAGTTTTTCACGATCACATAATCAACATGTTTAAGGTCAGCAACCTGACGTCCACCTGCATAAGAAATAGCACTTTGAAGGTCTTGCTCCATCTCAGTTAAAGTGTCTTGCAGATGACCTTTAGCAGGAAGCAAGATGCGTTTGCCCTCCACATTTTTGTAAGCACCTTTTTGATATTGTGAGGCTGAACCGTAGTATTCTTTGAACTGTTCGCCATCGACTTCAATCGTTTTCCCTGGACTTTCGATGTGTCCTGCAAAGAGGGAACCAATCATGACCATGCTAGCACCGAAACGAATAGACTTAGCAATATCACCGTGAGTACGAATCCCACCATCAGCAATAATCGGTTTACGCGCAGCCTTAGCACACCAGCGTAGAGCAGCCAATTGCCAGCCCCCTGTACCAAAACCAGTCTTGACCTTGGTGATACAAACCTTACCAGGACCGATTCCAACCTTAGTAGCATCCGCACCAGCATTTTCCAATTCACGAACGGCTTCTGGTGTTCCCACATTTCCAGCAATGACAAAAGTATCTGGCAATTCTTTCTTGATGTGTTGAATCATAGAAATCACGCTATCCGCATGACCATGGGCAATATCAATCGTGATGTACTCAGGAGCATCAGCCTTGAGCTGACTGACAAAATCATACTCATAATCCTTAACACCGACAGAGATAGAAGCAATGAGCCCTTGATCGTGCATGCGTTTAATAAAAGGAATGCGCCCTGCCTCATCAAAACGATGCATAATGTAGAAGTAACCACCTTTAGCCAGTTGCTCTGCTACATTTTCATCCAAAATCGTCTGCATATTAGCTGGCACAACAGGTAGTTTAAAGGTGTGATTTCCTAGAGTGACACTTGTATCCGCTTCTGCACGGCTTTTAATGACACATTTATTTGGAATCAATTGAATATCTTCGTAATCAAAAATTGGAAATTCATTTAACATATCGATGTCTCGTTTCTTTTGTAATGACCTACCTATGCTTGCGCATCTCTACGTCTTTTCCGACGTTTCCTTAATTTATTATAAACCAAAGTACAGTTTTTGTCAAATTATTTTATGAATTAAAATATATCGTTCGGGTTTTATTGTGTAAATGACAAAATAAAGAGGAGAGATTATTTTCTCCCCAGTTCTTCTCTATCCTAATAATACTCGCCCTGACGGTAGTCCCATGAGTTAAAGATATCTGACAAGTGCATCATAATCTTATCAATGTCAAGCCCTTTGCGGATTACAACTGGAGCTGGTGAAGTTGAACGTGCTCCTCCTTGTTCTGGGATGAGTTTACCATCTTTATCAACCATAGATACCATCACACCTTGCTCGTAGCGAGTTTCAATCGTTTTGTCAGGTTGGATAGATGCCACATAGTCGTCTGCCTCGATAACAAGGTCAACTGCTCCTTCGATGCGTTCTCCGATACCTTCTACCTTACCACGGTTTCCTTTTCCAGATGGATTTGCAGATGAGGCATAAACCATTTTACCTTCTTCCCAAAGTTTGGCAGCCAATTGTTCACCAGCTTTCCCAAATTTGATAACAAAACAGCTAGTACCACGCACGTCAGTCATCAGTTCTTCACGGCCATCACCGTATGCTTTGAGTTTTTCAAAAGCTTCTGGTTTCCAAGGAAGGATACAACCAAGAAGAATATCTTTATCCCAATGTTTTTGGTAGAAGGCTTCAATTTCTGGATTGAGTTGTGCTAAAGCACGAAGCTCGTCCATGCTACCACAGAGAACCACACCTGGTTTATTACGGTTACGTTCTTTAGCTGCGAACTTGCGTTCGAGTCCTGCCTTATCACTGGTCATGATGATGTAACCAACTTTTGTAGGGCAAACGATACATCCGCCCTCACCTTTTAAAATTTCATAGCCTTCTTGTGAAAGTGTTCCGTTCCATTGAATATGTTTTGTCATAGTTCTATTTCCTTTTCTATTTTTCTTCTAATCCTGCCAGTAGGCCGGTCGTTGTTTTTCATAAGCAGCAATCAAGTCTTCATACTGCAAGGTAATACCGATATCATCCAAACCATTTAAGAGCTTGTGTTTCCATTCACTATCGATTTCGAAAGTGAATTCTCCAACTGGTGAGATGATTTTTTGTTGTTCCAAGTCCACAGTTACCTGGTCACTTGGTTGTAGCTGAGCTAGTTTCTCTCTAACCTCTCTGGGCTGAACAATAGGTAACATACCATTATTAAGTTCATTATTGTAATGAATGTCACCGAAAGACCCCGCAATCACGACCTTAAAACCATAGTCTGCTAGAGCCCAAGCTGCATGTTCCCTCGAAGACCCTGCGCCAAAGTTATCCCCTGATATGAGAATACTGGCCTTCCGATATTCAGGTCGGTTAAAGACAAAGTCTGGGTTCTCAGTATACTTGTCATCCAGATAACGCCAAGCATACATGAGGTACTTACCAAAGCCTTTTTTATCAATTAACTTGAGAAACTGCTTGGGTAGGATTTGGTCGGTGTCGATGTTATCATTCATGAGAGGAACGGTCGTTCCCGTATAAACTGTGAATTTTTCCATATCCTCTCCTTACTGAGCTTCTGGCATTTGCCGAACATCTACGAAACGCCCTGCAATAGCTGCCGCAGCTGCCATGGCTGGACTGCAGAGATGGGTCTTAGCACCAAAGCCCTGTCTGTCTTCAAAGTTACGATTGCTGGTTGAGGCGCAATGAACGCCATCTGGAACCTTGTCAGGATTCATCCCTAGGCACATAGAGCAACCTGGGTCTCTCCACTCAAATCCAGCATCTAGAAAGACCTTGTCTAAGCCCAACTTCTCAGCAGCTCGTTTAACAGGACGAGAGCCTGGAACTACTATAGCTGTTAAATTAGGTGCTATTCTCTTCCCTTTGACAAATCGCGCAGCCAGTTGCAAATCACTGAGACGAGCATTGGTACATGAACCTATAAAGATATAACCTAGTTCAATATCCGCTGGCTTTTGACCAGGCTCCAAGTCCATGTAATTGTAGGCTCGCTCATCATTCATATCTTTGATTTCTGGGAAGCTACTGTCAAAGTCAACCCCCATAGCAGGGTTGGTTCCCCAGGTCACCATAGGAGCCAAGTCTGAAACATCCATCTGGATAACCTTATCATAAACAGCATCATCATCACTGACAATTGTTTTCCAATCCGCCACAGCCTCTTCAAAGTCCTCTGGAACACATTCCCGTCCCTTGAGATAATCATAGGTGGTTTGATCCGGATTCATGATTCCCATCTTGGATCCAAACTCGATGGACATATTGCAGATGGTCATTCGCTCTTCCATGCTCAGTGCATCAATAGCTTGTCCACGATATTCCACCACATAGCCAACTCCACAGGCAACACCGTACTTAGCAATCAAGGCTAAAATGAAATCCTTGGAATAAACTCCTTTTTGAGGAACACCTGTAAATTCCACCAACATTTTCTTAGGTTTAACCTGCCAGAGGGTCTGGGTAGCGAAGACATGCTCAACCTCACTAGTCCCAATCCCAAAGGCGATGGCTCCAAAAGCTCCGTGAGTTGCTGTGTGACTGTCTCCACAGACGATGAATTTTCCTGGTTGGGTCCGTCCTGTCTCTGGACCAACCATATGAACGATTCCTTGCTTTTCGGAACCGTGGGCCGCATGTTCAATCCCAAACTCCTCAACATTTTCAACTAGCTTATCAATTTGAGCCTTAGAAATTACATCTCGAATATCGTATATATTGACTGTCGGGACATTGTGGTCAAAGGTTCCAAATGTCAAGTCTGGTCGTCTCAATCTGCGCCCTGCATCTCGTAATCCTTGAAAAGCTTGAGGACTGGTCACTTCATGAATATAGTGCTGGTCCACATACATGAGTTGGGGTTGCCCCTCTTCTCCCGTGATGACATGACGGTCCCATAATTTATCAAAAATCGATTTTCCTGCCATCAATTACCTCCAAATAAAATATAAGGCTACTAGTGTGGTCACCATCCCAAGAAACCAAACTGTTTTAAAATACCATTTTCGAGTCTTGTGATGAAAGATGATTCCTGCTAGCCAGGCACCAAAACCACCACAAGCAAAGGCTAAAATGAGTAAGATTTTCTCTGGGATGCGCCAAGCTCTTCTCCTTGCCTTGGATTTGTCAATACCATAAATCACGAAAATGATGACATTCCAAATCAAGAGGGCAAGAGTAATTTTTTCGTCTAACTTCATAACCTTGCAATAATAGCTTCTGTCATTTCCTTAGTCGAAGCCTGTCCTCCTATATCTCTCGTTAATATACCAGCTGCCAAACTTGCCTCAACAGCACGCTCGATACGCTCTGCATCCTCATAACGTCCAAAACTATCTCTCAACATCATGGCAACTGATAAAATCATGGAGATAGGATTTGCAATTCCTTGACCTGCAATATCAGGCGCTGAACCGTGAATGGGTTCATAGAGACTTGGGCCATTTTCAGAATGACTGGCTGATGGCATAACCCCAAGTGTGCCAGATAGAACGCTTGATTCATCAGATAAGATATCTCCGAAAAGATTTTCTGTCACGATGACATCAAACTTAGCAGGATTGGTAATCATGAGCATGGCAGCTGAGTCCACCAACTGGTGTTCCAAGGTCACATCTGGGAAATCCTGTGCGACATTCTCAGCTACTTTCCGCCAGAGTTTTGAGGTCGCTAAAACATTTTGCTTATCGATACTAGTAACGATTTTTCTCCGACTTCTTGCAATTTCAAAGGCCTTGCGAATAATTCGCTCCACTTCCTCATAGCTATAGTCGTTGATATCACGCGCTTTTCTTTCTTCAAGGATATGATCTCCAAAGTAAATCCCGCCTGTCAACTCACGCACCACGACAAAGTCTACACCAGCAATTCGTTCTGGTTTGAGAGGTGACAAATGCTTAAGAGTGTCAAAGATTTTTACAGGGCGAATATTAGCGTAAAGATTGAGTTCCTTACGGAGAGCCAACAAGCCTTGTTCAGGCCGAACCGCTGCTCCATCATACTGGGGACTCCCGATAGCCGCTAGGAGAATGGCATCTGCTTCTCTACATGCTTTGAGGGTTTCACTAGGTAAGGGAAGGCCTGCTGCATCAATACCTGCACCTCCAAAAGGTCGTTTGTCTATTTCATAGTCAAAGCCTGTTTTTTTAGCTATAGCTTCCAGAACCTCTAACCCAGCTTCCATGATTTCTGGGCCAATTCCGTCCCCTGCTAGAGCTACTATTTTCTTTGTCATAGCCTTCTCCTTTACACACTAGGCATATCGCGGTAAGAAACACTGCGTCCCATCTCACCAGCATTCTCTTTTTGAACAAAGGTATTGGCATTAATGTAGGCAATAGCCGAAGCCTTTAACACATCGAAATCAAGACCTGCTGCGTTAAAGATAGTTTCTGTATCTCTATTTTCAACAGTTACCAAGACCCGAGCTTGGGCATCAATTCCATCTGTCACAGCATCAATGGTATAGGACACCAAGCGGACGGATTGGTTAAAGAACTTGTCGATAGCGTTAAAGATTGCTTCAACAGAACCTTGCCCTGTCGCATTAAATTCGACCTTCTCACCATCCATATTAGCCAAGCTAACAAGCGCTTCAATGTCATTATCTGCATGAGTTTGCAGTTGTAAATCATCAAAATGGAAGCCTTCTGGATTTTCAACCATGGTTCCAGCTACCAGCGCACGAATATCTGCATCTGTGATTTCTTGCTTTTTATCAGCCAGCGCCTTGAACTTAACAAAGAGTGGTTTGATATCCTCTTCTGAAAAGTCTAGGGCCAATTCTCTTAGTTTTTCAACAAAGGCATGGCGACCAGACAATTTTCCAAGTGGAAGACTATTACTCTTAACACCGACTAATTCAGGAGTGATGATTTCATAGGTAAGAGGATTTTTAAGGACTCCGTCTTGGTGAATACCAGATTCGTGAGAAAAGGCATTGCCACCGACCACAGCCTTGTTTTTAGGAACTGGAATTCCTGAGAAGCGAGAAACCATTTCTGACGTATTGATTGTCTCATTTAGGACAATACTAGTTTCTGCTTGATAGTAATCTTGGCGAATATTGAGCGCCACTGCTATTTCTTCTAAAGCAGCATTTCCAGCTCGCTCACCAATACCGTTGATAGTTCCTTCGACACGTCCTGCCCCATTCTTGACAGCAGCAAGGCTATTAGCCACTGCCATTCCTAGGTCATCGTGGCAGTGAGGCGAATAGATAATCTGACGATCCGTCTTGACATTGTCAATCAAGTGTTTGAAGATAGCTCCGTATTCCTCTGGTGTGGTAAATCCTACCGTATCAGGAATATTGATATAAGACGCCCCTGCATCAACCGCTGTTTGAACAACTTGCAGAAGGAAATCCAACTCTGTTCTGGTCGCATCCTCTGGAGAGAACTCGACAACCTCAAACTTAGAACGGGCATAGGAAACATGCTCCTTAATAGCTTCTAGAATCTCTTCCTTGCTCTTATTGAGCTTATACTTACGATGAATCGGACTGGTAGCGATAAAGACGTGAACCTGTGGATACTTTGCGTCCTTGAGGGCCTCATAACATGCATCGATATCAGACTTGACCGAACGTGCCAAACCAGTCACCGCTGTTTTCTTCAAGACCTTAGCAATCTCCTGCACTGCTGTGAATGAATCAGGACTCGCCGCTGGAAAACCAGCTTCGATGGCTGAAATACCCCATTTCTCCAGCTGCCTTGCAATGGCAATTTTTTCCTTGATTGAAAAATTAACGCCCGGTGTCTGTTCTCCATCCCGAAGGCTGGTATCTAGAAATTCAACTGTTCTCATAAGATTTCCCCTTTTCCAAATATGGTTTTTAAAAAAACATCTCGCTTAGAAGTCCAAGCGAGATGCTGATTCACTCCCGCTTGGTAAGCCAAACAGGACTAATGCTTTTTGCACTAGCCCGAGTACCTCAACAACAAAGCAAATTGATTAAACTTAGCTGTTCTCATATTTGACTTTCTCCTTCGTTTGATATCTTGTTTAGTATTTTAGCATAGGCAAAAGCACTTGTCAAGAAAAAATCCAATATTTTCTGAAAATTTCTTCAGTATAGAATATTTAGCCAATTGAAAGTTATTGAAAATCCTTGAAATGTTTCATTTTTTAGAAGTTAAATTCCAACTTCTTTCTATCAATTCCAGTACTTCTTCATCTGACAAAGTATCATCTAATACCACACTAATCCAGTAGCGTTTGTTCATATGAAAGGCTGGATAAATTCCCTTTTTTGAAAGCAAGTCAGCTACTTGATCATGCTTGAGGTTGACTGCTTCCACTAATCCTTCTCTGCCCTTTTCCAGCTTATCCCAAGAGATTTTCATCAAAACAGCATACCATTTTTTATTGCCTTCATGTCTTAACACTGCCGTATCAGGTGATTTTTCCCACAGATACTCCAACTGATTACCATACTTTTCCTGAATCTGAGCCATGATACGCTTAGTCTGAGGACAGATAAAATTCTGTACCTCAAAACAAGCCTTCCGAATCTGGTAGAGAATCTCCAGACAAGCCTCACGGACACTTGCAACAAAACTTCCTGTCATACTTTCCATATGAACTTGAGGATAGAGGTCGCCCGTTTCCTGGTCAAAGACTTGAAAACTCACATTATCAGTAGTGATGGATACAGTCATGGCAAAGTCACCTTGCAAAATCTGGCAACTATAGGTCCACACTCCCGCATTTTCTACAAAACCATAAGCATGAGCCTTTTCTTGATTAAACTGATAGGATTTAAAAATTTCAAACATAAGTGAAAACTGCTACCCCAAGCTAGCAGTTCCTTTCTATTTTTTAAAAGACAACCTTGGTTCCGTGCAATTGTGTCACGCCCAGTTGGTCAATAAAGGTTTGACGGTTGTCCAAGTCAATCCCCCCACCTGGTAGAATTTCAATTTTACCTTTAGCGTGCTCCAAAATTCTGTGATAGTGAGCAAAACGTTTTTCTAGTGAATCGCCAGACACACCCGCACGAGTCAGGATACGAGTAACTTCAGCTTGGCTGAGCCAGTCAATAGCTTCTAACTGATCTTCATCACTCAATTCATCAAAGGCCATGTGGAAGACAATTTCCATTCCTTTTGATGCAGCTATCAACTTCTCCAGATTAGGCTTATCCAACTTTTTATCAGCAGTTAAGGTACCAAATACAACCCCTTGACTTCCAGCCTGAGCAGCCAACCGAATGTCTTCTAGCATGATAGCAATTTCTAGGTCATTGTAGACAAAGTCGCCACCACGTGGACGAATCATGGTCATGATGGTCGTATCGTAGTTAGCTGCCAGTTCAACAGCTGCCTTGGTCACTCCATAGCTTGGTGTTGTTCCTCCCACTGCTAGATTATCACAGAGTTCGATTCGACGAGCTCCAGCCTGCATCGCTTTTTCAAGTAAGGTCACATTTTCAGCACAAAATTCGTAAATCATTTGATTCTCCTTGAAGATTACTTTGAATTTATTATAGCATATTGTTGTGAATATGCTTTCATTTATATCAAGGAAAACAGATACTATTTTTATTCTTTGTCTGGAATAACCTTAAAGAGATAATAGGTGATAAAGATGGTCAAAGCACCCAGACCGATTTTGACTGGTAAGAGAGGGGCAAAATAAATGGAAATTCCCATCAAGATGTAGATAGAAACGATGATTTTTTTCTTACGTTCACGAGCAATAGACTTAGTCTCGCGAAAATCAGCAACATATGCTTGATAGAGCTTGGTATGATACAACCAATCTTCGAAGCGCTTGGAACTTCTTGAAAAACAAGCAATAGACAACAAAAGAAAAGGCGTTGTAGGCAACAAGGGTAAAACAACCCCAACAATTGCCAAGGCCAGTGATAAAAAACCAATTATCAAATAGATAATACGCATAACTTCTCCTAGTTAAAATAATCTTCTTCTAGTTTCGCATACAACGGTGAATTTTGTCAAGTACTAATCAAAAAGAGCCTGAAATTCACTTCCAGGCTCCTCCTCTTATTTAATCTTTTCTTCCTCGTAGTCACCCTTACTACATACAATCTGCTTGCCACCACCACGGACTTTTTTCTCCATAAGGAAGTTGCCACATTTCGGACAGTCACGACCAACAGGCTTATCCCAAGAGGTAAATTCACAGTCTGGATAGCGATTGCAACCATAGAAAAGGCGGTTACGTTTGGTTTTGCGTTCAATGATTTGTCCCTGATGACAACTTGGACACTCTACGCCGATTTCTTTCACGATTGCTTGGGTATGACGGCAATCTGGGAAATTACTACAAGCGTAGAACTTACCAAAACGACCAAGTTTAATAACCATTGGACTGCCACACACTTCACAATCAAATCCAGCTGGTTCATCCTTGATTTGGATTTTTTCCATTTCTTCTTCAGCCTTGGCGACTTCTTTGGAGAATGGTTTGTAAAAGGCATCAATGACACGTTGCCACTGCTCTTTTCCGACTTCGACATCATCCAGTTTGCCTTCCATTTCAGCTGTGAAGGTCACGTTTACGATATCTGGGAAATATTCAACGATGAGCTTGTTGACAATTTCTCCCAGCTCTGTCGGTTCAAAACGTTTGGCTGCAAGGCGAACATAATAGCGTTTCTGAATAATTTCAATGGTTGGCGCATAGGTGGATGGACGTCCAACACCATTTTCTTCCAAGGTCTTGATAAGGGTCGCTTCAGAATAGCGAGCAGGCGGTTGAGTGAAATGTTGCTCTGGTTTGCTATTGACCTGCTTAACCACATCTCCAACAGCCATATCTGGTAACATCTTATTCTTGTCAGAATCATTATAAATAGCAAGATAACCATCAAACTTAACCTGACTACCATTGGCAGCAAATTGAACCCCATTTTGAGACAATTTAACAGCCATGGTATCAAAGACAGCAGCTGTCATCTGGCTAGCCACAAAACGATTCCAGATAAGGGTATAAAGCTTGAGCTGATCCTTATCCAGATACTTAGCGATGCTTTCAGGTGTATTAAAGACACTAGACGGGCGAATAGCCTCATGGGCATCCTGAGCACCTGATGCATTTTTAACCTTGCTACCGTGCTTAGAATACTTGCTACCAAAACGGTCCGTAATGAAGCTTGCTGCCTCATTTTGCGCCACTGGACTGATACGAGTCGAATCGGTACGCATATAGGTAATCAAACCTTGAACACCAGAACCGATATTGATCCCTTCATAAAGCTGTTGGGCAACCATCATGGTCTTTCGAGTACGGAAATTGATTTTATTGGCAGCATCCATCTGCATAGATGAAGTGGTATAGGGTAAAGGAGCATTGCGTTTGCGCTCTTTCTTATCCACCTGATCTACTGAAAAGTCTTTACTAGTCAGACGAGACAAGACTTCCTTGACCTCATCATTGCTAGTCAGTTTCAGCTTTTTACCATCTACTCCATAGAAGGAAGCCTGAAATTGCTTGGTTCCCTTTTTAAAGACAGCATCAATTGTCCAGTATTCTTCTGGCTGGAAGGCATTAATTTCATTCTCACGGTCAATGATTAACTTAAGTGCAATAGACTGTACGCGCCCTGCTGATAAGCCTTTCTTGACCTTCTTCCACAAAATAGGCGAAATCGAATACCCGACCAAGCGGTCCAAGACACGACGAGCCTGTTGGGCATCAACCAAGTCCATATCAATCTTACGAGGTTCTTTAAAAGCATTTTTGACCGCATCCTTGGTGATTTCATTGAAGACCACACGGTTGGCATCATTTTCATCTAAGTTGAGAATATGGGCCAAATGCCAAGAAATCGCTTCTCCTTCACGGTCCGGGTCACTCGCCAGAAAGACTTTATTAGCTTTTTTAGCTTCTTTTTTCAAGTCATTGATAAGAGGTCCTTTTCCTCGGATATTGATATATTGCGGTTCATAATTATTTTCAATATCGACTGACATACTGGATTTCTTCAAATCACGGATATGCCCGACACTGGCTAAAACCTTGTAGTTTCTGCCTAGATATTTTTCAATCGTCTTGGCCTTAGCAGGCGACTCCACGATTACTAGATTTTTTTTAACTGTTGATTTTTTCTTTTTTGTTGCCGTAGCCACAGTATCACACCTTTTCAAAGTAATAAACTTTATAAAGTGTAAACCATTTTTTGAACCCTGTCAAGACTTAGCTACTATAATAGAAGAAAAGTTTGTCTAGTAAGCGGACTTTCTTCTTATACTCAATGAAAATCAAAGAGCAAACTAGGAAACTAACCGCAGGTTGCTCAAAGCACTGCTTTGAGGTTGCAGATGAGACTGACGAAGTCAGTAACCATACCTACGGCAAGGTGATGCTGACATGGTTTGAAGAGATTTTCGAAGAGTATTAAAATTCAAATTCCGCAAGAACATCCTGCCCGCTGGTGACCAATTTTACCCCTTCTTGAATCAAATGATGGCAACCGTCTGATAGTCCATCTAAAATGCTACCAGGTATAGCAAAGACATCGCGCCCTTCTTCCATTGCTCGCTCACAGGTAATAAGGCTACCTGAGCGCATCTTAGCCTCTGCTACAATCACACCACGACAAAGTCCAGCAATGATACGATTACGGGCAGGAAAATGAAATTTCAGAGGTTGTTCACCAGGTCCGTATTCACTTAGAACCAGATGGTCATTGCCGATGTAGTCTTGCAAGCGTTTATTGGCTTTAGGATAAAACACATCCAGTCCTGTTCCAATCACTGCAATGGTTTTTCCACCATTCTGAAGAGCTGCCATATGAGCTGCTGTGTCAATGCCCTTGGCTAAGCCACTGACGATAACCAGTTCATTTTCCAAGCCCTGAATGACTTTTTCAACTGACTTAGCTCCCTGTTTGCTACAAGCACGACTTCCTACGACCGCTACCTTAGGAAATTTCAAGAGGTCAAGATTTCCCTTGTAAAATAAAAGCACAGGTGCATCGTATATTTCACTCAAATCCCAAGGGTAACAGTCATCTAAAATAGAGAAAGATGGAAATTTTTGAAACTCCTTCTCCAAATGCGTATCGTCTATCTGAAAATAACGTTCCATAAAAACAGCTGGATTTCGGCAACCTGATATTTCTGCAATATCACCCAACAAAAGTTCTTGATCGACATTTTCACCGTATTCTAGAACGTTCAAAATCTGTTGATTGCTCAAACCTGATTTTTTCAATTTATAGATTTCATAGTTTGTGATTTTCATAAATAACTCCATTTCTTTTTCTACTCATCTATTTATTCGTAAAAAAATCAAAAAACATCCGACTATTTTAGTCAGATGTTGGAATCTTTAATTTTCGTTTTTAAGAATTTCTTCTAATTTATGATAGTCTTGGACACTATCGATCTCATAGATGCTATTGCCTTCTAATTCTTCAACATAGACATCTAGCTCTTTGATGTTATCCTTAACCATATTGTCCCAGTAGAGATCAACAAATTCACCACTTGCATAAGCCTTGTCGATAAAGCTGACAATCTTTTCTGCAGTTGGAGCGTCCCAGAAGGATACACCACTAAGGATACGACCAGCCTTGCTATCAACAGTAATGTCTTGAACCTTATAGTCATCTCCATAGACCAAGAACCATTCGTTGGTACAATCTTCACGATAAACACTAAAATAAGTCGAACGTGTCAAATCATTGCGGAACATATTTTTGAAGAGATAGTTATCCGCATCAATAACATAGCTGTTAGCCAACTCTTCTTTTACAAGATAGAGAGAGTAAAAGTTATTGTAGTCAGCGTATTTATCATTGAAAACGAGGCGAACTCCATATTTTTCTTTTAAGTAATCGAATTGTTCTTTAAGGTAACCAACGATGATGATGATGTCATTAATTCCTTTTTCTTTTAAAAACTCAATTTGGTATTCAATCAAAGGTTTTTGATTAACCTGAACCAAGGCTTTAGGGGTATTTTCAGTCATAGGACGCAAGCGAGTTCCCAATCCCGCTGCTAAGATGATGGCTTTCACACGAATCTCCTTTATTCTTTAATAATAATATAAACTCCAGCAATAACGACAAGTGACGTAATAATTGTCAGCATATCTAGCGGTGCACCCAAGAAAACAACTGCAAATAAGACAGTCCAAACTACATAACTCACGTTCAAACCTGTAGCCTTGGCTGGTTGCAAGCGATTGATAGCGATATAATAAGCCAAGTAGGAAATCATATCAAAGGCTGCAAAGACAATCATAAGACCTAACAATTGTCCATTGGCCACTTCTGCAAATGACTGATGAGAAAAGAGCACAATCACAAGATAGGACAAGAATGAAGTCACTTGACGAATCAAGAGGGCTTCGATTTCACTCAGTTCACTTTCCATAGCAAAAGAGCTAAGAACACTCTCACTTCCCCATGCAATAGCACAAACTAAAGCACAAAGAATCCCAATGTAGAAAGAATTAACCTGTTCAACCTTATAAGTTTGAGCAATAATCCCTCCAATAATCAAGACAATCCCAAACACAGTATTTTTTGAAATCTTGTGCTTCAAAAAGAAGAAAGCCAATAAAACTGAAATCGCAGGATAGATAGCCGATACCGATGAAGCTAAGGAACTTCCGATATACTTAACCGCATAAAGATTGGCCTGCATACCGATAGGGCCTGCTAGCAAGGCTCCGATGATCACACTCACATTGCGAATATTTAAGAAAATTGAGAGACGAACTTTTCCTTCTTTTACCAAGAGAAAAGCTAGTAAGATAAAGATACTCAAGAAATCGTGAGCAGCGGCCACCACAAAGGGCGACAAATCTGTAAAAATCGAAAAGATATAAGCACTAATCGTTAGACCTAAACCCCAGAAAATACCTGAGAGTAGACCAAAAGAAACTCCATTTTTATTTTTCATCTGAACCTCCATAATATGACAAACCTTTAACAGCTCTTCGGTAACGACTCACACCATAGTCACCAAAATCTGCACCTTGCTCTTCTTTGTAGACTGTCCATAGACTCCAAATAGCATCTTGTAAAATTTTATAAATGGCAATCTTTTCACGAGAGACAGGTGTTTGCTCACTCTCATAGTGAGACAAGAAGTCTTCTTCCTCTTGACGAGTGAATTCAGACTCTAAAAAGAGGGCAGCCAAATCCCACATTGGATCGTTCATTGATGAATATTCCCAGTCAATCAGATAAAGTCGTCCTTGAGGTGATTCGATAAAGTTTTCAGGCACCAAATCGATATGACAAGATTTTCTGTCAACACCTAAGTCAGCCAGTCTTTTCTCTAAGGAGAAGACTTCTTCTCGAACAACTTCATAGTTGGCATAAGGGATTTTCTCTTCAATCAAAGATTCGTATTTTTTGATTTCTTCAAACGGAGCAAATTCTCCTCTTAATTCCTTGCCAGAAGCATGAATAGTTTGTAATATTGGAGCAATTTTATCAAATTTGGTCTTGATTGACGTTGAATCAAGCGTAATCGCAGATTCGATATACTCATTAACTTTGATACCAGCTTCAATATCAAAAAGATAATTTTTTACATCTAAGTCTAAATCCTTTAGTAGTTCAAGATTGTACTTTTCATCTTGACGATTGATCAGTTTTTCAGTCCCTTTACCAAAGAACTTAACAATGTATTGCTTATTTGTTGTTTTGACCAAATAGTTTTGATTGGTCATTCCCCCCAGTTGTTCAACACTGAGGACTTCCTCTTCTTGACTAAGTAAGGAAGAAATTTTCTCTTTAATGATTTTCTCCACAATTAACCTCCAGCACTTATACTTCCCACTTAAACACTGTTTTAAAGGCTGTGTTTAAATCGGTCGCAAAGACACGGTGAATATCTTTAATTTCTCTTACAGGTTCTTCTAGATAAAGGATATTTTTAAGACGATTGGCAAATTTCTTGACTTCCATCATTTGGATTGCATTTTCAAAATCAATGCGACCAGAACGAGAGGACCCAACCAAGAGCAAGCCTTTTTCTAAGGCATCGCGTGTATTGAGATTGACTTTATACTCACTAACTCCCATCATAAGAATCGTTCCCTGAGGACGAATATAGCGAACCAAATCATTAATAGCTGGTCCAGTACCATCACCACCACAACACTCAAAAGCATGGTCAAAGGCCAAATCTTCAGGAATATTATCAGTAATATAGCATTCTTTGGCAAAAGAGAAAAGTTCCAATTTTTCCCAATGACGACCAATAACCACGATCTCTGCTTCTGGCAAAGTATAGTTGATAATATTAGCAACCACAAATGCTAAACTTCCATCTCCGATAACGGCGATTCGGTCCCGCTTGCTATGAGCAAGGGTCAATAGGCGATTCATTGCATGCATACCGACACTGACAAACTCTGTAATGGCTGCAACCGTATCTTCGATAGCATCATAAGCCACCACACGATCTTTAGGGAGAGAAACAAACTCTCTCATAAAGCCATCAAAGCCACTAGATAAGAAATGGGTTCCTGTCATGTAGTTTTCATAGAATTCTTCATCACTCTGCATAGGTGGCTGATTAGGAATCATGACAACTTTTTGCCCAACCTCGTAGGTTCCTGTCGGGTCAGAAATAACAGTTCCACATGACTCGTGAATCATTGCCATTGGAAGCTTTTTATTCAAAATCTTCGGATCACGTTTTCCCTGGTAGTAACGCTGATCCGCATGACACACAGCCATGTAGTTGGGGCGGATGAGGATATGATTCTCTTGGTCAATAGCCTCTTCCTGATATTTGACATTGATAAACTTAGGCTTAGTTAGTTGATAAATTTGATTAATCATTTTACTAGTCTTTCTCAATCATACTTTTTGCAATCTTCAAATCTGTTACGGTTGTAATCTTCAGATTTGAGTATTCACCTTTGGCCAAGGCCACATCTTTGCCCTTGATCACAAAGATTTTACATGCATCTGTCAAGATTTCTTTCTCTTCAGCAGAAAGAGAGCCATAAAGGTCCATGAAGTCCTTGCAACGGAATGTTTGAGGTGTTTGTCCTTGATAAAGGTGAGCACGATTTGGAATATCTGTAATGAATTGACCATTGGTACTTTCAACGATAGTATCAACCGCTTCTACCACTGTGTCCACTGCGTCATGATTTTGGGCAAGTTGGATATTGTCCTGAATCATGCGAAGCGTTATAAATGGACGAACAGAATCGTGGGTAACAACGATATCCTCTGGCGTAAGCGGACGATAAGCATCAATGGCTTCAATGATTTTCTCAATACTCGTATTACGGTCAGCACCACCTTTTGTAATGATGATACGTTCCTTATGAAGAGGAAGATATTTATCTACAAGATCTTCTGCATGAGAAACCCAGTCTCCATGAACCCCAACTACAATTTTTTCAATACTTGGTTCCAAGACAAATTTTTCAATTGTATGAATCAAAATAGGTCGATCACCTAGCTCTAAAAATTGTTTTGGCAAGTTACTGATTCCCATGCGTGTGCCAGTTCCACCAGCAAGAATTCCTGCATAAATCATCTGTTTTCTCCTTTGTCTTACTAAAAAAAACTTATTCTCTCTATTATACCACAATCTAGTCCTATCATGAAAGAAATACCAACCCTCCCGTTCTAGAATAGAAGGATTAAGGAGTTCTATTATTCAAAGAAACTAGTCCATTTATAGTAATGACTAGGAATTCTGTAGTCATTACCAATAAATGGCTGTGAAATTTTAGAGTTCTTCAGAATAATATAATTTCCTTAAAAAAAACTTAAAATAAAACTTTGAGACTTCAAAGTGATCGCTTGACTTACTGCCCCTCATTTCTTATTAGCTAGCTTTATAATATAATGAAAAACGAGGTAAATGGAATGAAAAGTATAAAATTAAATGCTCTATCTTACATGGGAATTCGTGTCTTAAATTTTATTTTTCCCATCTTAACTGGTACCTACATCGCGCGTGTCTTGGACCGAACTGACTATGGTTACTTCAACTCAGTCGACACTATTTTGTCATTTTTCTTGCCCTTTGTGACTTATGTGGTCTATAACTACGGTTTACGGGCCATCAGTAATGTCAAGGATAACAAAAAGGATCTTAATAGAACCTTCTCTAGTCTTTTTTATTTGTGCATAGCTTGTACGATTTTGACCACCGCTGTCTATATCCTAGCCTATCCTCTCTTCTTTACTGATAATCCAATCATCAAAAAAGTCTACCTTGTTATGGGGATTCAACTCATTGCCCAGATTTTTTTCAATCGAGTGGGTCAATGAAGCTCTGGAAAATTACAGTTTTCTTTTTTACAAGACTGCCTTCATCCGTATCCTGATGCTAGCCTCTATTTTCCTGTTTGTCAAAAATGAACACGATATTGTTGTCTACACACTCGTGATGAGTTTATCGACGCTGATTAACTATCTGATTAGTTGTTTTTGGATTAAAAAAGACATTAAGCTTGTTAAGATTCACATAAGTGATTTTAAACCGCTCTTTCTCCCTCTGACAGCCATGTTGGTCTTTGCCAATGCCAATATGCCCTTCACTTTTTTGGATCGTCTCTTCCTCGTTAAAACAGGGATTGATGTTAACGTTAGTTACTATACCATGGCTCAGCGAATTGTGACCGTTATAGCTGGGGTTGTAACAGGAGCTATCGGAGTGAGTGTGCCTCGTCTCAGTTACTATCTAGGAAAAGGTGATAAGGAAGCTTATGTCTCACTTGTTAACAGAGGAAGTCGAATCTTTAACTTCTTTATCATTCCACTAAGTTTTGGGCTCATGGTTTTAGGACCAAATGCCATCCTACTTTACGGTAGTGAAAAATATATCGGAGGTGGCATCTTGACCTCTCTCTTCGCTTTTCGTACGATTATCCTGGCCTTAGATACCATTCTTGGTTCCCAAATTCTCTTTACAAATGGCTATGAAAAACGTATCACAGTCTATACAGTCTTTGCAGGATTACTCAATTTAGGCTTAAACAGTCTCCTCTTTTTCAACAATATCGTGGCTCCTGAATACTATTTACTGACAACTATGCTATCAGAGGCCTCTCTACTTGTTTTCTATATCATTTTCATCCATAGAAAACAACTCATCCACTTAGGACATATCTTTAGCTATACTATTCGATACTCGCTCTTTTCACTTTCCTTTGTAGGAATCTATTTCCTGATTAATTTCTTGTATCCTGTGGATATGGTCATTAATTTGCCATTTTTGATTAATACTGGTTTGATTGTCTTGCTATCAGCCATCTCTTATATTGGTCTACTTGTCTTCACAAAAGATAGCATTTTCTATGAATTTTTAAACCATGTCCTAGCCTTAAAAAATAAATTCAAAAGATCATAGGAGTTTAAAATGAAACAACTAACCATTGAAGATGCCAAACAAATTGAATTAGAAATTTTAGATTATATTGATACTCTCTGTAAAAAGCACAATATCAACTATATTATTAACTACGGTACTCTGATTGGGGCGGTTCGACATGAGGGCTTTATCCCTTGGGACGACGATATTGATCTGTCCATGCCTCGAGAAGACTACCAACGATTTATTAACATTTTTCAAAAAGAAAAAAGCAAGTATAAGCTCCTATCTTTAGAAACTGATAAGAACTACTTCAATAACTTTATCAAAATAACAGACAGTACGACTAAAATTGTTGATACTCGAAATACAAAAACCTATGAGTCTGGTGTCTTTATCGATATTTTTCCTATGGATCGCTTTGATGATCCTAAGGTCATTGATACTTGTTATAAACTGGAAAGTTTTAAACTGCTGTCTTTCAGTAAACATAAAAATATTGTCTATAAAGATAGCCTTTTGAAAGATTGGATACGAACAGCCTTTTGGTTGCTCCTTCGACCGGTTTCTCCTCGTTATTTTGCAAATAGAATCGAGAAAGAAATTCAAAAATATAGTCGTAAGAATGGGCAGTATATAGCTTTTATACCTTCTAAATTTAAGGAAAAGGAAGTCTTCCCAAGTGGTACCTTCGATAAAACAATCGATTTACCCTTTGAAAATTTGACCCTTCCTGCACCAGAAAATTTTGATACTATTTTAACGCAGTTTTATGGAGATTATATGACCCTACCGCCAGAAGAAAAACGCTTTTACAGTCATGAATTTCACGCTTACAAATTGGAGGATTAGGATGCAATATTTAGTAAAAGAAGAAATTAAAGAAATTCAACTAGCCCTGCTAGACTATATTGATGAGACTTGTAAGAAACATGATATTCCTTATTTTCTCAGTTATGGAACCATGCTTGGAGCTATCCGCCACAAAGGTATGATTCCATGGGATGATGATATTGATATTTCTCTCTATCGTGAAGATTATGAGCGCTTATTGAAGATTATTGAGGAAGAAGACCACCCTCGCTACAAGGTTCTTTCCTACGATACATCTTCTTGGTACTTCCATAATTTCGCATCAATTTTGGACACTTCTACTGTTATCGAAGACCATGTTAAGTACAAGCGCCATGACACCAGTCTCTTTATCGATGTCTTCCCAATTGATCGCTTTACAGACTTGAGCATTGTCGACAAGAGTTATAAGTATGTAGCCCTTCGTCAACTAGCTTATATCAAAAAATCACGCGCAGTTCACGGTGATAGCAAATTAAAAGATTTTCTAAGATTATGTAGCTGGTACGCCCTCCGAGTGGTCAATCCCCGTTACTTTTACAAGAAAATTGATCAGCTAGTCAAAAATGCTTCAACCAGCACTCCTCAATATGAAGGAGGAATTGGGATTGGTAAGGAAGGTATGAAAGAAGTCTTCCCAGTTGATACCTTTAAAGAACTCATCTTAACTGAGTTTGAAGGCCGTATGTTGCCCGTCCCTAAAAAATATGATCAATTTTTAACCCAGATGTATGGGGATTATATGACACCACCATCAAAAGAAATGCAAGAGTGGTATAGCCACAGTATTAAAGCTTATCGCAAAAGCTGATTAAGGGCAATTATACAAAGTATTGAGTGAGACTTGGAAAAAACTCAATTGCAGGAAAAAATGAAGTAAGTCCCTCCACAACAAAACGCATAATATCAAGGTTTTTCAACACCTGATATTATGCGTTTTCCTTATCTTCTTAAAGACTTTTTGTCCAACTTATTTTCCTATTTATACTCTTCGAAAATCTCTTCAAACCGTGTCAATGTCGCCTTGCAGTACTTAAGTACAGCCTGCGACTAGTTTCCTAGTTTGCTCTTTGATTTTCATTGAGTATTAAATTGCTTCTGTAACAAAACTACGGCTTTCCAATACTTTAAGCATAGCGTTAGCTGTATCTAGGGCTGTGAAGAGGGGCACCCCGTGTTCAATAGCTGAACGGCGGATTTGCTCACCATCTTCGTCAGCAGTTCGTTTGGTTCCTACTGTGTTAATGATAGCTTGAATTCTTCCTTTGCGAACAAAACTTGGAATATCCTTATCATCATCACCAATCTTACCAACAGGTTGGGCTTGCAATCTATGACTAGCAAAGAAGGCTGCTGTCCCTTCTGTCGCGAGGATTCCATAGCCAATATTTTGGAAACGACGAGCCAAGTCCAAGGTCTCTTCTTTGGCATCATCATCGATGGTAAATACAACGTTACCAAAAGTTGGCAAGTGGAGGTAAGAAGCTTCAAAGGCCTTATAGAGAGCTTTTTCCAAAGTCGTATCAGAACCCATAACTTCCCCTGTTGACTTCATTTCAGGACCAAGTAAGCTGTCTACCTTAGCTAGTTTGGTAAAGGAGAAGACAGGTGCCTTGATATGAACGCGGGTGCTTTCAGGGTAAAGACCATCTTGGTAGCCAAGTTCTGATAAACTTTGCCCAAGAATGAGCTTGGTCGCTACTTGAGCCATAGGAATATTGGTTACCTTAGAAAGGAATGGAACTGTACGGCTGGCACGCGGATTGACCTCAATAACGTAGACTTTTTCATCCTTGATGACAAACTGAATGTTCATCATACCAAGACAGTTAAGGCCGATTGCTAAGCGTTTAGTATAGTCTGCGATTGTTTCTTGCACCTTTTGCGACAAGGTTTGTGGTGGGTAAACGGCCATTGAGTCACCTGAGTGGACACCGGCACGTTCGATATGCTCCATGATACCAGGAATGAGGACATTTTCCCCGTCTGAAATGGCATCAACTTCACACTCTTGTCCGACGATATAAGAGTCAACAAGGACTGGATGGTCAGGACTAGCCTTAACCGCTGTACGCATGTAAGAACGAAGATCTTCTTCATTTTCTACGATTTCCATGGCACGTCCACCAAGTACATAAGATGGGCGGACAAGAACTGGGAAGCCAATCTTGCGAGCTGCAAGAACTGCTTCTTCTTCATTGGTAGCCGTTTGTCCTGGTGGCTGCGGAATATCCAAGTCTTTGAGAGCTTGCTCGAAGAGGTCACGGTCTTCGGCACGGTCTAGGTCAGCAACCTGTGTCCCAAGGATGGTCACACCTGCTTTTGCCAATGGCTCCGCAAGGTTGATGGCTGTTTGACCACCGAACTGAACGATAACCCCTTTTGGTTGCTCCAAGTCAATGACGTTCATAACATCTTCGAATGTCAATGGCTCAAAGTAAAGCTTATCTGATACAGAGAAGTCTGTAGAAACGGTCTCTGGGTTTGAATTCATGATGATGGCTTCATAACCAGCCGCCTGAATAGCCTTAACTGAATGAACAGTTGCGTAGTCAAACTCGACCCCTTGACCGATACGGATTGGACCTGAACCTAGGACTAGAACGGATTCCTTATCAGACTTGATAGACTCATTTTCCCAACCATAGGTTGAATAGAAATATGGTGTTTCAGAGTCAAACTCTGCCGCACAAGTATCGACCATCTTGTAAACAGGAACAATCTTGTTTTCCAAGCGAAGTTGACGAACGTGATCAGCAGTCGTTTCCCATAGTTCAGCAATCTTACGGTCTGAAAAGCCATTAAGTTTAGCTGTTTTCAAGACTTCTAAATCTTGTGAATGAGCAACCAATTCTTGCTCAATTTCAAAGATATGCAAGAGTTTATCAAGATAGAAGATATCGATTTTTGTAAGCTCTGCAATTTCTTCTGGTGTGTAGCCACGACGAATGGCTTCTGATACGTAGAAGAGACGGTCATCTTGGGCTTTGACAACTTTTTCAATCAAGGCATCATCAGAAACTGCTGCAAGTTCAGGCATTTCATTGTGGTGCACACCAATTTCAAGGGAACGACAAGCTTTAAGGAGAGATTCCTCAATGTTACGACCAATCGCCATGACTTCTCCAGTCGCCTTCATCTGGGTACCCAGACGGCGCTCACCTTTTTCAAACTTGTCAAATGGGAAACGTGGAATCTTGGCAACCACGTAGTCAAGGGCAGGCTCAAACATGGCGTAGGTTGAACCCGTGACTGGGTTAATAACCTCATCCAAGGTCAAGCCAACTGCAATCTTAGCAGCCAACTTAGCAATTGGATAACCTGTCGCCTTAGAAGCAAGGGCTGACGAACGTGATACACGAGGGTTTACTTCGATGACATAGTACTTGAAGCTATGTGGATCAAGGGCTAGCTGAACATTACATCCACCTTCAATCTTGAGAGCACGAATGATGCTCAAGCTCGCGTCACGTAGCATTTGGTTTTCATAGTCTGACATGGTTTGGGCAGGGGCAAACACAATGGAATCTCCTGTGTGAATCCCAACTGGGTCAAAGTTTTCCATGTTACAAACAACCAAAGCATTATCAGCTGAGTCACGCATGACTTCGTATTCGATTTCCTTGAAACCTGCAATCGAACGTTCAATCAAACATTGGGTCACAGGTGACAATTTCAATCCATTTTCAGCGATTTCACGCAATTCTTCCTCGTTGGCACACATACCACCACCAGTACCACCTAGGGTAAAGGCTGGACGGACGATGACTGGGTACCCAATTGTTGCTGCAAAGGCAACTGCTTCGTCTACTGTATTTACAATTTCTGATTCTGGAATTGGTTGGTTGAGCTCTTCCATCAATTGTTTAAAGAGGTCACGGTCCTCCGCTTGGTCAATGGCAGATAATTTAGTTCCCAGAAGCTCAACACCAAGCTCATCAAGGATACCATTTTTAGATAATTCCATAGCCATGTTGAGACCTGTCTGACCACCGAGTGTTGGTAGCAAGGCATCTGGACGTTCCTTACGAAGAATACGTGTCACAAACTCAAGTGTAATCGGTTCGATATAAACCTTGTCAGCAATTTCTTTGTCTGTCATGATGGTTGCAGGGTTTGAGTTAACCAAAACAACCTCATAACCTTCCTCTTTCAACGACAAGCAAGCCTGGGTCCCAGCGTAGTCAAACTCAGCAGCCTGACCAATAATAATCGGACCAGAACCAATCACCATAATTTTTTGAATATCAGTACGTTTAGGCATAGTTTATGATACAAAGCCCGTAAAGAACACAGTGAAAATAGGAAACTCGGTGCAGACTCCTTCAGCGTCAAGACGATGTTTATCTTTTTCACACAGTTCTTAGGGCGTGTTCACTTCCGCGAACAATGTATCTTCTCCTTTCTATTCGTCGCCTCACAGAGCGACATTAAATAAATTCTCCGACGATTTTTTAGCGAAACGATATTTTTCGGTAAAAAATCTAGTGCAGGGAGTTTTTAGTTCGCCTGATAGCGACTAAAAGAAACGACCTGTCTTTCTATTCAGCAACTCTCAGGTTGCCATTAAATAAATTCTCCGACGAGCTTTTACTCGTTCTTAGTTTGATTGTTTAAAAGCTTCCATCATCTCGATAAACTCGTCAAATAGGTAGCTAGCGTCATGTGGCCCAGGGGCTGCGTCTGGGTGATATTGAACAGAGAAAGCAGGTTGGTATCTGTGGCGCACACCTTCAACTGACTTGTCATTGATTTCTTCGTGGGTAATGATCAAGTGCTCTGGCAAATCCTCACGGCTGACTGCATAACCATGGTTCTGACTTGTAAAATCCACACGTCCTGTAGCAATTTCACGTACTGCATGGTTAAATCCACGGTGACCAAATTTCATCTTGTAGGTCTTAGCACCGTTTGCCATAGCAAAGAGTTGATGCCCCATACAAATACCAAAGATTGGAATTTTTCCTTGCACACCACGAATCATGTCAAGTGCCTGTGGAACATCTTCTGGGTTACCTGGACCGTTTGACAACATAACTCCGTCAGGATTGAGATGGAGAATTTCTTCAGCCGTTGTCGAATAAGGAACAACTGTAACGTTACAGTTGCGTTTAGAAAGTTCACGTAGAATTGAGTGTTTGAGACCAAAGTCCACTAAGACAACACTCAAACCAACTCCTGGAGCTGGATATGAAGTTTTAGTAGAAACCTGCTTGATATTGTCTGTTGGCAAGACTGTTGCTTGGAGCTGGTCAGTCACATGGTCCATGCTGTCCCCAACATGGGTCAGGGTTGCACGCATCGTACCATGCTTACGAATAATCTTGGTAAGGGCACGCGTATCAATTCCTGAAATACCAGGAATTTTCTTGGCTTTCAAAAATTCATCCAAGGTCATTTGGTTGCGCCAGTTGCTAGCTCGACGCGCTTCTTCAAAAACAACGACTCCTTTACAAGTTGGAATGATGGATTCGTAATCATCACGGTTGATTCCATAATTTCCTACCAAAGGATAAGTAAAGGTCAAGATTTGTCCATTGTAGGACTGGTCTGTGATGGATTCTTGATAGCCGGTCATCCCTGTATTAAAGACGATTTCGCCTGTTACATCAATGTCTGCTCCGAAGGCCTTACCTTCAAAAACTGTGCCATCTTCTAATACTAGAAGTCTTTTTGTCATATTCTCACCTCTCGTGGACGCTCACTGGCGTCTTTTAACGTCTTGTGTTTTAGTTGGCGTTCCTACTCGCCAGTACGGATTCTAAGATTGCCATTCGAACAAAGACACCATTGGTCATTTGTTGGACAATCCGTGATTTTGGTGCTTCAACCAAGTGGTCTGCGATTTCTACATCACGATTGACCGGAGCTGGGTGCATGAGGATTGCTGTTTCTTTCAAGCGATCATAACGTTCTTGAGTCAAGCCATGTTGGGCATGGTAGTCTTCTTTTGAAAAGACAGCTCCACTATCATGGCGTTCATGTTGCACACGGAGAAACATCATAACATCCACCTGATCAATGATTTCATCAATAGTTACAAACTGTCCATAGTCTGCAAACTCTTGACTTCTCCATTCCTCAGGTCCAGCGAAAAAGAGTTCAGCTCCCAAGCGTTTCAAAATCTGCATATTAGATTTAGCAACGCGTGAGTGGTCCAAGTCACCTGCAATCGCAACCTTGAGACCCTCAAAGTGACCAAATTCCTCATAAATAGTCATCAAATCAAGCAAGCTCTGACTAGGGTGTTGTCCCGAACCATCTCCACCATTGATGATGGAAGTCGAAGTCGTAATCGTCGGACTTGCAATTAACTCTCTGTAGTAGTCAACCTCTGGGTGACGAATCACACAAACATCCACTCCTAAAGCAGACAAAGTCAAAATGGTATCATAAAGTGTCTCACCCTTATTAACCGAACTAGTCTTCACATCAAAGTCAAGTCGTTCCAGCCCCAGTTTAATCTCTGCCACTTCGAAGGACTTATGCGTCCGTGTAGAATCCTCAAAGAAAAGATTGGAGACAATCGGATGGTCCTCATAGGGAAGCTGGGCTCCATTTTTAAACTCAATTCCTCGCTTGATCAATTTCATGACTTGATCGACAGTGAGGTCTTCCATGGACACCACATGGTTCAATGCTTGTTGATTTTCTGACATGGCTACTCCTTTAGCTTTCTAAGCTTCTTCAGTAATCAGAACTCTGTCTTGGCCATCAAGTTCTGCCATCTCTACGATGATTTCTTCAGAACGACTGGTTGGGATATTTTTTCCAACATAATCTGGACGGATTGGCAATTCTCTATGTCCACGATCGACCAGAACAGCTAAACTCACGCGCGCAGGACGACCATGACCTACAATATTATCAATAGCAGCGCGGATGGTACGACCTGTATAGAGCACATCATCCACCAAGATAACTTCACGGTCTGTCACATCAACAGAAACTAAAGAAGTATCTTCTCCACTTTTAACATCGTCACGGAAAGGTTTAGTATCCAATTCCACAACAGGAACTGAAAGATTTTCTAGTTGCTCCAAACGTTCTTGGATTCGGTGGGCGATAAAGACACCACGAGTTTTAATACCAGCCAAGACGATTTTATTCAAATCTTTGTTGCGTTCGATAATCTCATAAGTAATACGCGTAATCGCTCGTTTGACGGTCAATTCGTCTACAACTTCTTTTGCCTTCATGACAAACCTCCAAAAAGAAAAGTCTCCTTAAACAAGGAGACTTGAAATGTATAGCTAAGTAAGCCCTACTACAAACAGTATAGACTTCACCCTTCTACTTTATCACGCTCCTTGCCTGCCTCACGGGACAGGTTTAAAGGAATATTTAGTTATCAATTACTATAGCACAAAGCATGCTTAAAATCAAGCAAAAACTTTCGATGGTTCTATCTTACAAATTGCTAAAGTCATATAACTGTGGGTACTGGTCACACTCTGGATTTTTAGGATGACAAATGGCTCTTCCAAAATAAATCATGGCCTGATGAGCTGCTAACCACTGCTCAGGCGGCAAGATATCCATGACCCGCTTTTCCACCTCAAGTGGTGTCGCTGATTTTTTGACAATATCATGGTGTTTGCAAATACGCTCCACATGAGTATCTACTGCAAAGGCTGGAATTCCAAAGCCCACACTCATGACAACATTGGCTGTCTTGCGACCAACGCCTGCCAAACTCTCCAATTCCTCACGTGTCTGAGGGACTTGACCATCAAAATCGTCTAGTAACTGTTGGGCACATTTTTTAAGGAATTTAGCCTTATTTCGATACAGTCCCAGGCGAGAAATGTGTGAAGCAATCTCACTCTCTGTCGCTACAGACATGGCTTGTGGCGTTGGAAAGGCAGCAAAGAGACCTGGTGTGGCCTTATTTACCGCTGCATCTGTTGTCTGAGCTGACAACATGACCGCAACTAGTAGTTCAAAATGATTGGTAAAATCAAGACTGGGCTTGGCATCTGGAAAAAGAGCAATAATTTCTTCTAGCACCTTTCGTGCGCGTTTTTTTGACAAGACCATTATTCGTCTCCATTAAATAGTCCTTGTAAGCCAGCAAAAGGACTGTTTTCTTCTTTCTTAACTGCTTGTTGAGCTTGGTATTCTTCCTCAGTCATGATTTGCCAGTCATTTCCTGACACAAATCCTTGACCAGCCTCTTCTTCAGCCGTCAAAACCTTAATAGGAATATTTAGTAGGATATTGTCTGACACGCTCTCAGCAAGATCAAGTTCCCCATTTTCGATAGGTAAGACCAAATCATCGTCTAAAACTTCCTGATCTAGCTGGTTGGTTGCGCCTTCCATGAAAACTTCTGTGACTGGATAAGATTCAACTAACTCAACTGGCTCCATACTGCGACTTGAAGCAAGGACAATGGTATAAGACAACTGATAATCTAAGAAATACATACGGTCTTCGTACTGTACTTTTCCAACTGCAAGGATATCTTTTACATCTAAAATTTCTTGATTACGTGCACGCAGGTCTGTGGCTAGGTCTAAGGTTTGTTCAAAATGCAAGCCTTCAGACTGCTTACGAATTTCTTGAATATTTAATTTCATACTTCCTCCATAAAGATTTACTCTCTTGATTATACCATGAAAAAGCTACAAATCAGCACAGCAAACTTTATAATTAAAATTTGATTTTTTAACATATTTACTATGACATTTTTGTTTTTTAGTGCTATACTATAGGCAATAATACATCAGAGCAAGGAGGATGCTCACATGGAAGACAAAGAACTCATTACTAATGCTTACCCCTCGTATTTTAGAGGTATTTTAGAGATTGAAATTTTCAGTTTTCTGTTGACAAAATTTCCTTAAAGGTATAGTATAAAGATACTAATACTCGGAGGTAAGGGAGACATGAACAACTAAGTCTATCAAATAAAGAACCTTTATTTAGTAGATCTTGTTTTTGTCTCTTTTTGTGTGCTCTTTTATGCTCTTTTTCTGGCATGTTAATAGAGTTTTTTTGACATAGACTTTGGGCTCTACTAGGTAAAGTAGAGCTTTTTGTTATGCACTATGGACATTCTAGAAAGGGCAATCATATGATAAAAATCAATCATCTGACCATCACACAAAACAAAGATTTACGAGACCTTGTCTCTGATCTAAGCATGACCATCCAGGATGAGGAAAAGGTAGCTATTATTGGAGAGGAAGGAAATGGCAAATCAACCTTGCTTAAAACTTTAATGGGGGAAGCTTTGCCTGATTTCACTATCAGGGGAGACATTCAATCTGATTATCAATCAATAGCCTACATTCCTCAAAAACTCCCCGAGGACCTGAAAAAGAAAACTTTACACGACTACTTCTTTTTAGATACTATTGATTTAGATTACAGTGTCCTCTATCGTTTGGCTGAGGAGTTGTATTTTGATAGCAATCGTTTCGCAAGCGACCAAGAGATTGGGATCCTCTCCGGTGGCGAAGTTTTGAAAATTCAGCTCATCCATGAGTTAGCTAAACCCTTTGAGATTCTATTTTTAGATGAACCTTCAAATGACCTAGACCTTGAGACGGTTGATTGGCTAAAAAATCAGATTCAAAATATTAGACAAACTGTTATTTTCATTTCCCATGATGAAGACTTTCTTTCTCAAACGGCTAATACTATTGTCCACTTGCGACTGGTCAAACACCGTAAAGAAGCAGAAACACAAGTAGAGCATTTAGACTATGATAGCTATAGCAACCAGAGAAAAGCTAATTTTGCCAGACAAAGCCAGAAAGCTGCTAACGACCAAAGAGACTATGATAGAACCATGGAAAAACATCGGCGAGTCAAGCAAAATGTAGAAACTGCGCTTCGAGCTACTAAAGATAGTACTGCCGGTCGCCTATTGGCTAAAAAGATGAAAACTGTCCTCTCACAAGAAAAACGCTACGAAAAGGCAGCTCAGTCCATGACTCAAAAGCCACTTGAAGAGGAAGAAATTAGACTTTTTTTCTCAGATATACAGCCATTACCGATTTCTAAAGTCTTAATCCAACTGGAAAAGGAAAATTTGGTCATTGGCGACCGAGTTTTGGTTCAAAAACTACAACTAACTGTTCGTGGCCAAGAAAAAATCGGTATCATTGGCCCAAATGGTATGGGGAAATCAACTCTGTTAGCCAAATTACAGCAACTTCTGAATGATAAAAGAGAGATTTCGCTTGGTTTTATGCCACAAGATTACCACAAAAAACTGCAATTGGATTTATCACCAATAGCCTATCTCAGCAAAACTGGGGAAAAAGAGGAACTACAGAAAATCCAATCTCACTTAGCCAGTCTCAATTTCAGTTATCCAGAAATGCAGCATCAAATTCGCTCCTTATCTGGCGGACAACAGGGAAAACTCCTGCTTTTGGATTTAGTCTTGCGCAAACCAAACTTTCTCCTACTGGATGAACCTACACGAAACTTTTCTCCCACTTCTCAACCCCAAATCAGAAAACTCTTTGCAACCTATCCAGGCGGTCTCATCACTGTTTCGCATGACCGTCGTTTCTTAAAAGAGGTCTGTTCAATCATCTATCGCTTAACAGAACACGGTCTGGAGGTAATTAATTTAGACGATTTATAAATTTACAACATAGCACATAGGCTGGGCAAAAACACAATTTTAGGAGAAGAGAAAGTGAATCTTCCCATAATAAAACGCATAATATCAAGTTTTTGCACACCTGATATTATGCGTTTTTCAGATTTTAAAGACTTTTTCCCAGCCTTCATTTTACATCTGTTTTAAGCGCTCAATCCGTTCTGAGATAGGTGGGTGGGTATAAAATAGTTTTTGGAACCCTCCCCCTTTCTTAGGATCATTGATATAAAGCGCACTGCTGGCATCATCGACAGGACGACTCATCGGTTGACTATTATCCAACTTACATAGAGCATTAATCATCCCTTGAGGATTGCGCGTCAACTCAACACTAGAAGCATCAGCTAGGAATTCCCTCTGACGAGAAATAGCTAGTTGCACCAAGGTTGCAGCGAGAGGTGCCAGCACAATTGCAAGTAGGGAGACCACTAGCATAATGATTTCAAGACCATTTCCATCTCTATCATCGTCACTTCGTCTGCGACCTGCTCCACCCCACCACATCATACGACCTGCCATACTAGAAAGCATGGTGATAGCACTAGCAAGGGCGACAGCAATAGTTGAAATGCGGATATCGTAGTTACGAATATGACTGACTTCATGTCCCATAACAGCTTCTAGTTCTTCACGATTCATGATAGCTAGGAGACCTGACGTCGCAGCAACCGCCGCATTTTGGGGGTTAGAACCTGTCGCAAAGGCATTTAAGGCTGGATCATCAATGATGAAAACACGAGGCATAGGAATCTGAGCCACCATAGCCATATCTTCTACTACATGGTAGAGGTCTGGTGCCGTTTGTTCATCAACCTCACTCGCCCCATTCATGGACATGACAATCTCTGTCGATTGAAAAATCATGGACAAGGCATAGATAAAGCCGATAATCAGTGCGATAACCAAACCACCAAGCCCAGACCGCATAAAGAGGTAACCAACCGCACAGCCAACAAGAGCTAAGAGTAGGAAAAATACCAGCAACAAAATCCAGGTTTTTCGTTTATTGCTTGCAATTTGATCAAACAACATCTTAGTCACCTAAACCGCTAAAATCAACTTTAGGTACTACCTTTTCCTCTTCTGGAGTTTGAAGGAAATCTGCTGCTTTAAATCCAAACATTCCAGCGATAATATTGCTTGGGAAAGTTTCTAATTTTACATTGTAGTTGCTGACAACACTGTTGTAGAGTTGACGAGAGTAAGAAATTTTATTTTCTGTATTTGTCAACTCCTCTTGCAATTTAACAAAGTTGGCACTAGCTTTCAAATCTGGATAGCTTTCTGCAACTGCAAAAATACCTGAAACCTGACGAGTGAGGGCATCACTAGCTTTCATAGCTTCTGCTGGTGAAGTCGCTGCTGCCACTTGGTTACGTAGTTCTGCCACCTTTTCAAGGGTAGAACCTTCATATTTCGCATAACCTTTTACAGTTTCGATCAAGTTTGGCAAGAGGTCGTTTCGACGTTTCAACTGAACATCAATCTGGCTCCAAGCCTCCTTGGTTTGCATACGATTTTTAACCAAACCGTTATAGCTAACAATCACAAAAATAACAATCAGAGCTAAAACTCCAAGAATAATCCAAGTCATGATATAAGTCCTTTCTGTTTTTAGATTAGTACCAGTATATCAAATTTTTAATGATTGTGGTAAAATAAGATGATACTAAATAAGGAAATAACTATGAAACCAGAAACATTTTACAACTTGCTTGCCGAGCAAAATCTTTCACTTTCTGACCAGCAAAAAAAACAATTTGAACGTTATTTTGAACTTTTGGTCGAGTGGAATGAGAAGATTAATTTGACGGCTATTACAGATAAGGAAGAAGTTTATCTCAAACATTTTTACGATTCGATTGCACCCATTCTGCAAGGCTTGATTCCCAATGAAACTATCAAACTTCTTGACATCGGTGCTGGGGCAGGCTTTCCTAGTCTACCAATGAAAATCCTCTATCCTCAGTTAGATGTGACCATCATTGATTCTCTCAACAAGCGCATCAACTTCCTGCAACTTTTGGCTCAAGAACTGGATTTGGACGGTGTTCATTTCTACCATGGACGTGCCGAAGATTTTGCCCAAGACAAAAACTTCCGTGCTCAATATGATTTTGTAACAGCTCGTGCGGTTGCCCGCATGCAAGTCCTATCTGAATTAACTATTCCCTACCTTAAAGTTGGTGGAAAACTATTGGCACTCAAGGCCAGCAATGCGCCTGAGGAGTTATTTGAAGCTAAGAATGCCCTCAACCTCCTTTTTAGTAAGGTCGAAGACAATCTCAGCTACGCCCTACCAAATGGAGATCCGCGTTACATCACAGTGGTAGAAAAGAAAAAGGAAACACCAAATAAATATCCACGTAAGGCTGGCATGCCCAACAAACGCCCGCTTTAAATTTTTTAGTAAAAAAATATTTACAAAGTTCGTAATTTCTGCTATACTATCACAAGCAAAGGTTTTTAATGTCATCCCGTGAGGTGACGAAGACGCAGAAATATTTGAAACTCTTTAAAGTCTAGATTTTAAAGAAGTCTTACTCTGAGGGCCTATTGCTGTAAAATAATGGGCTCTTTTTTGATGCCCAAAAGTGAGGTTTATATGAAACAAGAATCAACTGTTGATTTGTTACTAGACGTTGACCAACGTCCTTCGACTGGAAAAGGAATTCTCCTTAGTTTCCAACACGTTTTCGCCATGTTTGGTGCGACCATCTTGGTACCATTGATTTTGGGAATGCCTGTATCTGTTGCCCTTTTTGCTTCAGGTGTTGGGACACTCATCTACATGATTTCAACTGGTTTTAAAGTTCCCGTTTATCTAGGTTCTTCATTTGCCTTTATCACAGCAATGTCACTTGCTATGAAAGAAATGGGTGGTGATGTATCTGCTGCCCAAACAGGGGTTATCTTGACTGGTTTGGTCTATGTCCTTGTGGCTGCTGGTGTTCGTTTTGCAGGTACAAAATGGATTGATAAACTCTTGCCACCAATCATCATCGGACCTATGATCATCGTTATCGGTCTTGGACTTGCAGGCTCAGCTGTTACCAACGCTGGTCTTGTAGCTGATGGAAACTGGAAAAATGCTCTTGTAGCAGTTGTTACTTTCCTAATTGCTGCCTTTATCAATACAAAGGGAAAAGGTTTCCTACGAATCATTCCATTCCTATTTGCTATTATTGGTGGTTACCTCTTCGCACTAACTCTTGGTTTGGTTGATTTTACACCAGTTCTTAAAGCTAACTGGTTTGAAATTCCTGGTTTCTACTTGCCATTTAGCACTGGTGGTGCCTTTAAAGAATACAATCTTTACTTTGGTCCAGAAACCATCGCCATTTTGCCAATCGCTATCGTAACAATTTCTGAACACATCGGAGACCATACTGTTTTGGGTCAAATCTGTGGCCGTCAATTCTTGAAAGAACCAGGTCTTCACCGTACTCTTCTTGGTGACGGTATCGCAACTTCAGTTTCTGCCTTCCTTGGTGGACCAGCCAATACAACTTACGGAGAAAATACAGGAGTTATCGGTATGACTCGTATCGCTTCTGTCTCAGTTATCCGTAACGCTGCCTTCATCGCGATCGCCCTTAGCTTCCTTGGTAAATTCACTGCCTTGATTTCAACCATTCCAAATGCTGTACTTGGTGGTATGTCAATCCTTCTCTACGGGGTTATCGCAAGTAATGGTTTGAAAGTCTTGATCAAAGAACGTGTTGATTTCGCTCAAATGCGTAACCTAATCATCGCAAGTGCTATGTTGGTCCTTGGACTTGGAGGAGCTATCCTTAAACTTGGTCCAGTTACACTTTCAGGTACTGCCCTATCAGCCATGACAGGAATCATTTTGAACTTAATCTTGCCATACGAAAATAAAGACTAAGAATCTAAACACATCAAAAAACGAGCATTTCCAATTACGGAAGTGCTCATTTTTCTTCTTTCTAAAAAAGGAAAACCCTGCGGCCTTCCTTTGTCTTACTGGCGTTTCTTCTTCGCTTTTTTCATTTTATTCGCCATGCGTTTCATAGACTGTTTCATAGCAAATTCACCAATTTTACCTTTGAGTCCGCCACCAAACATCTGACTCATATCTGGCATTCCTGCTCCTCCGAGAGCTGACAGGTCAGGCATACCGCCTTGTCCCATCATTCCTTCAAGGGCAGACATGTCCATTCCTCCCATATTTGGCATATTTTTAGGAAGGTTGTTTGGATTAATACCCATTTGCTTCATCATCTTGTTCATATCCCCAGACATAACACCCTGCATGAGCTGTTTAGCCTGGTTAAAGTCTTTGATGAATTTATTGACTTCGACGAATGTATTTCCAGAACCAGCAGCGATACGACGGCGACGGCTTGGATTTAACAAATCTGGATTTTCACGCTCCTCAGGTGTCATGGAAGACACAATAGCACGTTTGCGCGCAATCTGACGCTCATCCACCTTCATGTTTTGAAGTGCTGGGTTGTTAGCCATACCTGGAATCATCTTGAGCAAGTCTTCCATCGGTCCCATGTTTTGCACCTGATCCAACTGATCAATGAAATCATTAAAATCAAAGGTGTTTTCACGCATCTTCTCAGCCATTTCAAGGGCTTTTTGCTCATCGTATTCTTGAGAAGCTTTCTCAATCAGAGTGAGCATATCCCCCATGCCAAGGATACGGCTAGACATACGGTCTGGGTGGAAAGTCTCAATGTCCGTGATCTTTTCACCTGTACCAGTGAACTTGATTGGTTTTCCAGTGATGTGACGAACAGATAGAGCAGCACCACCACGAGTGTCCCCGTCAATCTTAGTAAGGATAACCCCAGTCACTTCCAACTGAGCATTAAACTCACGCGCAACATTGGCAGCTTCTTGACCAATCATGGCATCAACGACGAGCAGAATTTCGTTTGGTTGAGCCAGTGCTTTCACGTCACGAAGCTCATTCATGAGGAGCTCATCAATCTGCAAACGACCTGCCGTATCAATTAAGACATAGTCATTATGATTGGCTTGGGCTTGTTCCAAACCTTGACGTACAATCTCAACAGCTGGAACCTCTGTCCCAAGAGCGAAAACCGGCACATCAATCTGTTGCCCTAGTGTCTTCAACTGGTCAATAGCAGCTGGACGATAAATATCCGCCGCAATCATCAAAGGACGGGCATTTTCTTCTTTCTTAAGTTTGTTAGCCAACTTACCTGCAAAGGTTGTTTTACCAGCCCCTTGCAAACCGACCATCATGATGATTGTAGGAATCTTAGGTGACTTGATAATCTCAGCCGTATCAGAACCCAAAACGGTTGTCAGTTCCTCATCAACGATTTTAATAATTTGTTGCGCAGGATTAAGGGTATCAATGACCTCATGCCCTACTGCACGCTCACGAACTTTCTTGATAAAGTCCTTTACAACAGGCAAGGCAACGTCGGCCTCAAGCAAGGCCAAGCGAATTTCTTTGGTTGCCTCTTGGACATCAGATTCAGAGATTTTTCCTTTTTTACGTAGATTTTTAAAGACGTTCTGCAAACGTTCTGTTAAACTTTCAAATGCCATATTTTTCTCCTATTTATTCAATTCAGTGGAAATCGTCCGAAATGTTGCAAACACTCTAGTTCTTCGGGTGTGACTTCTTTCATGATTTCATTTGGATATCCCCAACAGCTAAAACCTATTTGCATGGCTTTGGAGTTATCATTGGGCGAGATAATCTGTAGTCGAGTAGGAAATGGTTCCTCTGCGGCTAATAGTTCGCAAGGTATTCCTTGATAAATAACTAGACTGCCCATGATTACTCCCGATTATCAATGCTTGTTAAAATTTCTATCTGCTCCTGCAGAAAGTTATCCTTGGGATAACGCTCCAAGATCTGGTCAAAAATTTGACTGCGGACAATGTAGTCCGAGTACATGTGCAATTTCATCTCATAATCTTCCAGAATCTTTTCTGTCCGCTTGATATTGTCATAAACAGCCTGACGACTGACACCAAACTCCTCGGCAATCTCTGCAAGGCTGTAATCATCAGCGTAGTAAAGTTCGATATAATTCATTTGCTTGTCTGTCAAAAGCGCCGCATAAAATTCAAAGAGCGCATTCATACGATTGGTTTTTTCGATTTCCATAACTTTTATTATACCAAAAATTAGCCTAATCTACCACATTAGCAGGCTAAGCCGAAAAGATAACTAGCTAAATTTGAAAAAACAAGAGACTAGCCCCAAGTAATTTCCAATTGATAGCTGGCAAAGGGATGTCCCTCTTGATTTTGTAGCTGATAATCTAGTTCAATCTTTTGCCCATCAACTTGATAATGGCTTGTTTGAATGATAAACTCCTGCATGCCCATAGGTGTGGGAATATAGGCTAAACTATCACTATCCTTTAGAAAGCGCATAATGGTCTTGGGATTGGAAAAACGGCTCATCACCAGTTCTTGACCATGAAATTTAATGACTACTTTTTCCTTTTCTTCATTGTAGAAAAGCAAATAGCGATAATCTCCCTTTTCATGCACTTCAACGTCATAAAGCTGGTCAATCACTTCCAACTGTTCATCAAACTGAATCGTATTTCGCATCCGAATCTTCACATCAGGTCCTCTTTCTTGTCTCTTGTCCTACTATTTTACCAAAAACTCTAGCTTTTTGCTATAATGGTCATATGAACGAAAAAGTATTCCGTGACCCAGTTCACAACTACATCCATGTCAATAATCAAATCATCTATGACTTGATCAATACCAAAGAATTTCAACGTTTGCGTCGCATCAAGCAACTGGGAACTTCCAGTTATACCTTCCATGGTGGGGAGCACAGCCGCTTCTCTCACTGTCTAGGAGTCTATGAGATTGCTCGACGCATCACAGAGATTTTTGAAGAAAAATATCCTGAGGAATGGAATCCTGCTGAATCACTTCTCACCATGACCGCTGCTCTCCTACATGACCTTGGACATGGTGCCTATTCCCATACTTTTGAACATCTCTTTGATACCGATCATGAGGCCATTACCCAGGAAATCATTCAAAGCCCTGAGACGGAGATTCACCAAGTCCTGCTACAAGTAGCGCCAGATTTTCCAGAAAAGGTAGCCAGTGTCATCGACCACACCTATCCTAATAAGCAGGTCGTGCAACTCATTTCTAGTCAAATAGATGCAGACCGCATGGACTATCTCTTGCGCGACTCCTATTTTACTGGGGCATCTTATGGAGAATTTGACCTGACTCGCATTCTCCGAGTCATTCGTCCTATCAAAAATGGGATTGCCTTTCAGCGAAATGGCATGCATGCCATCGAAGACTACGTCCTTAGTCGTTACCAGATGTATATGCAGGTTTATTTCCACCCCGCAACACGCGCTATGGAAGTTCTCCTACAAAATCTTCTCAAGCGTGCCAAGGAACTCTATCCCAAGGACAAAGACTTCTTTGCACGAACTTCTCCACACCTCCTGCCTTTCTTTGAAAAAAATGTGACCTTGTCTGACTATCTGGCTCTGGATGATGGTGTGATGAATACCTACTTCCAGCTCTGGATGAGCAGTTCTGACAAGATTCTTGCAGACCTGTCGCAACGCTTTGTCAACCGCAAGGTTTTTAAATCCATTACCTTTTCACAAGAGGACCAAGACCAACTCGCTAGCATGAGAAAATTGGTTGAGGATATCGGCTTTGATCCCGACTACTATACTGCTATTCATAAGAACTTTGACCTCCCTTATGATATTTATCGTCCCGAATCTGAAAATCCGCGAACACAGATTGAGATTTTACAAAAAAATGGAGAACTGGCAGAACTCTCTAGCCTGTCTCCTATCGTCCAATCCCTTGCTGGAAGTCGCCACGGAGATAATCGTTTCTATTTTCCTAAAGAAATGTTAGACCAAAACAGCATCTTCGCAAGCATTACCCAGCAATTTTTACACTTGATTGAGAACGATCATTTTACCCCAAATAAAAACTAGAAGAGGAATTTTATGAGTATTAAACTAATCGCCGTCGATATTGACGGAACCCTAGTCAACAGCCAAAAGGAAATTACTCCTGAAGTCTTTTCTGCCATCCAAGATGCCAAAGAAGCTGGTGTTAAAGTCGTGATTGCAACTGGCCGCCCTATCGCAGGTGTTGCCAAACTTCTAGACGACTTGCAGTTGAGAGACCAAGGTGACTATGTCGTGACCTTCAACGGTGCCCTTGTCCAAGAAACTGCTACAGGCCATGAGATTATCAGCGAATCCTTGACCTATGAAGATTATCTAGATATGGAATTTCTCAGTCGCAAACTCGGTGTCCACATGCACGCTATTACCAAGGACGGTATCTATACTGCCAATCGCAATATCGGAAAATACACAGTGCACGAATCAACCCTCGTCAGCATGCCTATCTTCTACCGCACTCCTGAAGAAATGGCTGACAAGGAAATCGTCAAGTGTATGTTTATCGATGAACCAGAAATTCTCGATGCTGCGATTGAAAAGATACCAGCAGAATTTTACGAACGCTACTCCATCAACAAATCCGCTCCTTTCTACCTCGAACTCCTTAAAAAGAATGTAGACAAGGGTTCAGCCATTACCCACCTAGCTGAAAAACTAGGATTGACCAAAGATGAAACCATGGCTATTGGAGACGAAGAAAATGACCGTGCCATGCTAGAAGTCGTTGGTAACCCCGTTGTCATGGAAAACGGAAATCCAGAAATCAAAAAAATCGCCAAATACATCACCAAAACAAATGACGAATCCGGCGTTGCCCATGCCATCCGTACATGGGTACTGTAAAAGTGAAGAATATACGAAAACCGCTCGGCTGAGCGGTTTTTGATATCTAATTACTGCCCCCTGCCGGAATCGAACCAGCAACTACTCCTTAGGAGGGAGTTGTTATATCCATTGAACTAAGGGAGCTAGATAAAAACTCTGCTAAATAAGCAGAGTTTTTTAGTCGAATTAACGACGGATTTCTTTGATACGAGCTGCTTTACCTTGAAGAGCACGCAAGTAGTACAATTTCGCACGACGTACTTTACCGTAACGAACAACTTCGATTTTTTCAACACGCGGAGTGTGGATTGGGAAGATACGTTCAACACCTACACCGTTAGAGATTTTACGAACTGTATAGTTTTCTGAGATGCCAGCACCTTTACGTGCGATAACAACACCTTCAAAAATCTGGATACGTTCACGGTTACCTTCGACAACTTTCGCGTGTACACGAACAGTGTCACCAGGACGGAATGATGGGATATCTGTACGAAGTTGACCTTCAGTCAAGCTTTGGATTAATGGATTCATTTTATTCTCCTATCTTTGTCAATCTTGAGGAACCTTCCTCAGCGGATAAACTGTATTTTTGTGCGTCCATTACACACAAGATATAGTTTACCAAATTTCGACAAAAAAGTAAAGAAATTTATAGCAGAATTCCTAAAAAAATCGCAACTAAACCACCGAGGTGGGTCAAAGTCAGGTAAGAATAAAATATCTTCTTATCACTTAGCAACCTTTGCAGTTCGTCATTCAAGGTCGAAAAAGTTGTCAAACCTCCACAAAATCCTGTTGCTAGAATAGCATAGACTTCCTTAGACTCCACATGATTGTAGAATAATCCAATCAAAAAACAACCGAGAAGATTAGCTATAAGCGTTCCCAAGGGCATTTTAGAAGCTTGATTATAGCAGGAAAAGAAATAACGCACTAAAGCTCCGAAACCACAAGCAATTGCAAGATAGACGATTACCATTTTTTCCTCCCTAGACAGTAAGCCAAAAGCAGGCCTCCACCGATGCTCAAAAGCAAATACAGAACTAAACTCAGATAACGCCCTGTATCAAGCAGTTTGACAGCATCAAGCATGAGACTAGAAAAGGTTGTCAAACCTCCACAAAAACCTGTCCCCAGTGCTAAAACCAAGCCCTTACTAGTCCCCTTATAGACCAGATAGCCTTTTACCAGATAAACCAAGCAGAAAATTCCCAGATAGTTGACAAGTAGGGTACCCCAAGGAAAGTCTGGACTGGCTGGTAACCAAGTAGAAACTAAGTAGCGGACAAGTCCGCCCACCATGGCAGCTAGAAAAATCCCTAGCGGATAAAATTGTTCTTTTTTCATTTGATGTTTTGATCCTGATAATCACGCGAACGTTTGAGTATGTCAGAAAAAGTCGCGACAATAGTCTCCTGATAGCGCTTATCCTCTACACGACTTCTAACCTTTTCAAAAATAACTTCTTCTCTCTTAGTATCTAAAATCGGTTTACCAGAAGCCTTCTTATAGGCAACTACCCCCTCAACCAAATGCATTCGTTCTTCTAAGAGCTTGACGATTTGGTCGTCTATTTGATCAATTTCTTGACGAATAATATCTAAATCCATACAGTCTCCTCCTTTATTTGAATTATTGTATCAAAAAGCCACCAAATAGGCTAGTAAAATCCCAACTCTCGATAAGAAAAATGCACTGATTGATTGCATCAGCGCACTTTTATGCTTATCCTACTTTAGCAGCCAATTCTTCTGCGAATTGTTCCAAGCGTTCGATGTCTTCTTCTTCAGCAGAAAGATCAACTTTAACACACTCTGAACCTTTTTCTGCTCCTGTTGACACAAAAACACGGTCAAAGTCATCAACAGCCTTACAGAATTCATCGTAGAAGGTATCTCCTGAGCCGACCACTCCATAGATTTTGCCATTCAAGTTGAGATCTGCTAGGTCTTCGTAGAAGTCCATCATCTCATCTGGCAATTCTCCATCACCATAAGTATAGGTCGCAACGATAGCGATGTCTGCTTCCAAGAAGTCTGAAGCGTCAACAGTTGTACATTCATCAACATCGACATCCAAGCCCAAGTCACGTAATTTGTCTGCTACAATATCTGCAATTTCTTCGGTATTACCGGTCATACTGGCAAATACAATTTTTGCTAATGCCATATCGTCCTCCTCAATTTATCTTTCTCCATTATATCACATCTTTTTCATTTTAAAAATAAAAATTCTTGTGCTACAATGAAATGAGAAAGAATTGAGGTTATTTATGGAAATTTGCCATCAAATTTTAGAAAAAATCAAAGAATACGACACGATTATCATTCACCGTCATATGAAACCAGACCCAGATGCCTTGGGAAGTCAGGTGGGATTGAAAGCTCTTCTCAAACATCATTTCCCAGAAAAAACTATTAAAGCCGTAGGTTTTAATGAACCAACTTTGACCTGGATGGCTGAGATGGATTTTGTTGAAGATAGTGTCTACCAAGGGGCACTTGTCATCGTTTGTGATACAGCTAATACTGCTCGTATCGATGATAAGCGCTATCGTCAAGGTGATTTTCTCATTAAGATTGACCACCATCCAAATGATGATGTATACGGTGACCTGTCTTGGGTCGATACTAGTTCAAGTAGCGCTAGCGAGATGATTACCCTATTTTCAGAAACAACCCAACTTGCCTTGTCAGATCGCGCTGCTGAGTTGCTCTTTGCAGGAATTGTTGGTGATACAGGTCGCTTCCTTTATCCTTCTACGACTGCACAGACTCTTCGCCTGGCTGCCTATCTGAGAGAACATAACTTTGACTTTGCGGCTCTCACTCGCAAAATGGACACTATGAGTTACAAAATTGCTAAACTTCAAGGCTACATCTACGACCATCTGGAAGTGGATGAAAATGGTGCTGCTCGCGTTATCCTGAGTCAGGAAATCTTAAAACGATTCAATGTCACCGATGCTGAAACTGCTGCTATTGTAGGAGCTCCTGGTCGGATTGACAGCGTCAGTCTCTGGGGAATTTTTGTAGAACAGGCTGATGGCCACTACCGTGTTCGCTTACGCAGTAAAATCCATCCTATCAATGAAATTGCCAAGGAACATGATGGAGGAGGCCACCCTCTAGCAAGTGGTGCCAATTCCTATAGCTTAGAGGAAAACGAAATCATCTATCAAAAGTTAAAAAACTTGCTTAAAAACTAATAAAATACTTGCCAAACTTTTCAGAATCTGATAGACTAGTATAGTAACAATCTATGGCTCACAAAGAGACCATGGCAGAAAGGAAATATTGCAAAATGAAAAAAGATATCCATCCAGAATATCGCCCAGTTGTCTTCATGGACACAACTACTGGTTACCAATTCCTTAGCGGTTCAACAAAACGCTCTAACGAAACAGTTGAGTTCGAAGGCGAAACTTACCCATTGATTCGTGTGGAAATTTCATCAGACTCACACCCATTCTACACTGGACGTCAAAAGTTCACTCAAGCAGATGGACGCGTGGATCGTTTCAACAAAAAATACGGTCTCAAATAATGATAAAAAGAACAGTTTCGACTGTTCTTTTTTGTTTCTTGAAATCAACTGCTGTTTTCATGTTCCAGACTCATACTCTTCGAAAATCTTTTCGGTAATTTAATGTTAGGGGAGTTATACTAACAATAGACTTTTAACCCTAAAATTGATAAAATAGGGAAGAAAATAAGATAAAAGGAAACTGTAAATCACCATGATGAACATGCAAAACATGATGCGCCAAGCACAAAAACTTCAAAAACAAATGGAACAAAGTCAAGCTGAACTTGCTGCTATGCAATTTATTGGTAAATCTGCTCAAGACCTTGTTCAAGCGACCTTAACTGGAGATAAGAAAGTTGTCAGCATTGACTTCAATCCAGCTGTCGTTGACCCTGAAGACCTTGAAACTCTTTCAGATATGACTGTTCAAGCCATCAACTCTGCTCTTGAACAAATCGATGAAACTACCAAGAAAAAATTGGGTGCTTTCGCTGGAAAATTGCCATTCTAAGCATAAGAAAAACAAGCATTCAAGAGAATACTTGCCTATCATGGGAGGAACAATTGTTCCTCTTTTTGATTACTAAAAATTAAAGAATTCCATTGCCTGTTTGAAAAGCAATTCCGTATACTCTGGGTCTTCTTGGGCAATGGTAACCTGCTCTTGAATCATTTCCAAGTCATCCGTTATCATGCCATCAGCTCCTAACTGAACAGATTTATCAAAGGACTCTGAACTATTGATGGTCCACACGTACAATTTCTGATCCGTATTCCAAAGCTTGTTGACAAAATTTTCATCCACGGTTGAATACTCCATGGTATAACCTGTAGCCTTGGTTCTTGGGAAAATACTATTATAAGGTAGGATGAAATAGACTGGAATTTGAGAATCGTAGGCTAGCACCTGGTCAATCACATGGTAGTCCAAGGATTGCATTTGGTGACCATTCTGCTTAAGAACAGTTCCATATTTTTCCATAAAGCGTTTCATCATATCTGGACTATCTTTTCGACTGGTTTTAATTTCAATAAGGAGTTTTTGATGCAATTCATTGGCTTTATTGAGATAGTCATCAAAACTAGACACCTTGCTATGATAACCATTTTCTGAAATATTGAGTTTGGTTAATTCTTCCAAAGTGAGATCCTGAGGATTGGCATTGACTCCTGTCAGATTCTTGATATTGGCATCATGCATCATGACAAACTTACCATCTTTTGTTTCCTGAACATCCGTCTCAACGAAATCTGGAGATAACTGAGCCGTCTTTTCTAAAGATTGGACTGTATTTTGCACACCATTCTTATTAGATACTCCCCTGTGAGAGATAATTAAAGGTTTATTAGCAACTGGAGCTTCTAAATAAGCATAACCCTCAAGAGCGAAAAAGATACAAGCACATCCCATCACTCCCCATCTCATCCAGTGGTCTTTCTTTCTCCTTGGTGTGATTTCTAGTTCTTCTCCTGTCAAGAAGGAAACAAACTTAATGAGAAAGTAAGTCAAGGCCATATAGTGGAAATTCTTGATTAAAACAAAGTTGATAATTCCCAGCACAAGAGATTCCTTATGGGTCAAACCATCCATCAGCACCTGACTTGCTAATATTGGAATCAATAAAAGAATGAAAAATAGGTAGGTTTTGACGATAATCCAAAGCAAGTTCCAAGTATAAAACCAGGAGTGCTTTCTTGTCTTTTCTAGACTATATCTGGCTGCTTCTTTGACTGTTTTCTTCTCAAATAAAAGCTGAGGTAGGGCAAACATGAAACGCACTGAAATGTAAAATAGAAGTAAAGCCAGAATAGTAACCACTATACCTACTAGCCAATACTTGTCTTCCACATAATCAACGATAAAGTCCGGAATGACGATTTTATTGAGGTAATAAATCTTTAGAATCTTTCGAATCAATGGAAAGAGCATCATGACATAAAAGAAGATAAAGGTTATCTTGGAAAGTGTCACTTGCTTCATAAACAAGAAACTTTGACGAAAGACCTTACGACTGTACTCCAGCAAAGTTCTCTTTTCATGATAGAGGAGGTGCCGGGCTCCGATAAAGAGAAGTCCTATCTGGTAATAGGCGATTAGTAAATTAACGATTACCAGAACAAATAAAGCAAGACTAACAAAGGGAGAACCCTTTATAATGGCAAAAAAATTGTTGTAGGAAAGAAAAAGATAACCTGTCTGACGGAGCAACAGTCCAGCAATCCAAGAATTGAGAGGTAACCAGACAAACTCAATCATCATAAATATCAAGAAAAAGAGAAAGAGAATTTTATCTAGATTAAAGTAAATTTTCCTAAAACCTAGATTTTTAGGTTTTTCAGGTTTCATAGGCACTCCTAGTCAAATAATTGAGACAAGTCCAAGCCACCAAAAGGATTGTTTGATAGGCTACTTTCTGTCTCTAACAATTCTCTAGCTTGATCTGACTCTAAGAAGGACTCGTAAACACGCGCCGTCATCCGAGCATCCTCCAAGCTATTATGGGACTGACCTTGAAATCCAAGAAAGGAGGCAACAGTCTGCAATTTGAGATTGGCAATACCATGTAAATCTGAACTACGGCGCTCAAAGGCTTCATCATACAAGTCCACCTTGTACTGCTGGCTGTAGTCTAAACCATGCTCTGCTAAAATAGGCAAATCACTTTTAGCAGCGTTGTACCCCACCATGGGTAAAGAACCCACAAACTCTTGGAAATCTTTTATGACTTTCTCCACTGGAGGAGCATCTTTTAAGGTCTCAGCTGTAATCCCAGTCAAACCATTGATAAAACTTTTTAGAGGAACGCTGGTATGGACATAGGAATCATAGGCATCTATTTCCTGACCATTTCTAAAACGCACTGCCGATACTTGAATCAGGTGTGTTTGCCCTTCGTGCTGATTAAATTCTAAGTCAAAAGCAATGTAATCTTCTAATCGTTCCATTCTATACCTCTCCTATACTGTTATTTTACTTGAGCAACTATACTATTTAGAAACAAAAGAAGCCATCAGGTTAGCATTTAACCTAAACAGCTCCTTGATTATCCTCCAAATAAACGAGCAAAAAAGCCTTTCTTAGTTGATTGGACTTCTTCTTTTGCTTGGTCCAGCTCTAGCTTAAGATTTTCTTGATCCTTCATGGCTTGAAGGGTCAATTGTTGCTGCTGATCCAGTTGTTTGTCTTTCTCAGCAATCTGACGATCTTTGATACGCATTTGCTCATCTTTTTCTGATAACTGACGATCCTTGGCCTTTAATTGTTCATAGAGACGGAGAATTTCTGCATTCTTCTCATCAACCAGAATCTCCATCAGTTCACGCTGCTTGACATCTTCACTGACAGGCTCATCTTCAAAAATCGTTTTTTTGTAGATTTCTTCTAGCTTAATCAAGCCACTTCTGGTAACGACTGTTACCCCTTTGTCATTTTTATCTGTGTCTTCTTCTGGTAATTCTTTGACACGGTTATTGATTGCTTGGCGAGATAATCCTAAGACCTCTGCAATCTCACTGACGGTCATTTCAATACTCATAATATCCTCTGAAACGTTTTCTAGCTTTTCTTTACTTAAATCTTATCATAAGCTAGAAAAACTGTCAAATTTTCGCTTAATCTAAGGCCTTCAAAAAGGTTAATAAGACTTGGGCAGAGCGACGTCCAGCTTCGATAATAAACTCATCAAAAGAGATGTTTGCTTCATGGTTGGCATTGTCACTCATAGCTCGGATAACTAAGACTGGAAGATTAAGAGCATGCGCTGCCTGAGCAATAGCTGCCCCCTCCATCTCAACTGCTAAAACTTCTGGGAAATGGGACTTAATCGCTTCTATCTTGTCATTTCCTGCAACAAAACTATCTCCTGTAGCAATCAAACCAAGATGCCAGTTTTGGTCCAATTGAGATAGGCTCTCTTGAATTTTGGCAACAAAGGTTTTGTCTGATTCGAAATAAAGCGGTTGTTGCGCCATTTGTCCATAAGCATAACCAAAAGCTGTGACATCCACGTCATGATAGGCTAATTTGTCAGCAATCACGACATCACCAACAGCAATCCCTTCTGCTACTGCCCCAGCTGACCCCGTATTAATTATAGCATCCACTTGGAAATGATCCGCTAAAATCGCTACACTCATAGCAGACATGACCTTACCAATTCCACTTTCTACAAGAACAACTTCATGAGAGGCAATGCTTCCTGTGTGATAGGTATTCCCCAAAACAACTTGCTCTTGGGCATTGTCTAGATGTTGGACCAGATAAGCCAGTTCTTCTGGCATAGCCGCAATAATTCCTATTTTCATTTCAATTCCTTTTCTATTACAAAAGTTTCATTGCTAACACAAGCAAAATCAAGAGAAAGATGACTGCAAATAATATTTTATTCAGTTTAGAATTGAAAACATTTCTCTTAGTATTTTCAATGCGACGGCTTTTATGAATAGACGGTTCGACCTGAATCTTCAAGGTTTCCTGGCTAAAACCATGTTCCTTAGGATTGGCATAACCAAAACGTGAAGAAGAGGTTGGTAAAATCTTAGTCTCCTCATCATCTAGCAAAGGGGGACCTGAAATTTTTTCGCCTCTATTAGCTCTTTCAATCATTTCATCCGTTAATAAAGGTTTACCCATACTGACCTCCTCTATTTTTTGTGCAATTCCCAATACTGAACAGCCATAATTGTCTTGGCATCACAGATGTGACCTGATTGGATCAATTCTTTAGCTTCTTCTAGGCTAACTTCTAGAACTTCCAATGTCTCATCGTCATCCTGCGGACGTGGATTTTCAACCTTTGTCAAATCGCTTGCCAGGTACAATTTTAACTTTTCGTTACAAAAGCCAATAGCCGAGTAAAAATCGTACAAGAGTTCTAACTTCCCTGTATAGGCCGTTTCTTCCTCTAATTCACGCAGGGCTGCTGCAACAGGGTCTGTATTTTCACCTACTTCCAGTTTTCCAGCTGGAATTTCGTAAGATACAGCCTCAATAGCTTTGCGATACTGCTTGACCAAGATAAGTTTTTGCTCATCCGTTATAGCTAAAACACAGACAGCTCCATTGTGGAAAATCAAATCACGTTGGGCAGTTCCCTTGCCTTCTGGTAACTCAACCTGATCTTGGACCAGTTTAAAAATTGGTCCTTGATAGATTTCTTTTCGGCTAAGTGTTTTTTCTTCAAATTCCATGATAGGCTCCTACTGATTATTAGGATGATGAGGGAGGCGAGTTGCATATTCATCTTTGTTGACCTGACGACCACGACCAATTGCAATCGCATCCGCTGGCACGTCTTTGGTAATAGTTGAACCAGCACCAACGAGGGAATTGTCACCTAACTCTACTGGCGCAATAATGGTTGAATTTGAACCAACAAAGACATTGTTGCCAATGACTGTCTTGTATTTGTTTTTACCGTCATAATTGACTGTAATGGTTCCTGCACCAAAATTAACATGACTACCCACTTCACAGTTTCCGATATAAGTCAAATGTCCAGCCTTGGTATTTTCACCGATTGAAGAGCCTTTCACCTCAACAAAGTTTCCAATATGGACTTGAGCAGCTAAACTTGAACCTGGACGAATGTGGGCGTAAGGTCCGACAGTCACACCATCTGCAACACTGCTTTCCTCAATCATAGAGTTGGTAATAACAGCTCCTGCTCCGATTGTGCTATCCACTACATAAGTTCCATTTGTCAAAACAGTCTCAGCACCAATTTTCGTTTGCCCCTTTAAGGTAACATTGGCTTCGATTTGAACTTCAGGAGCAATCTCAACATCAATATCGATATAAGTTGCTTCTGGATTGACAAAGCTAACGCCATTGACCATGTGTTGATGATTGATGCGACGACGCATAACTGACTCAGCTGTCGCAAGTGCCACACGGTCATTTACTCCAAGACTCTCATCAAAATCTTTCAAAGTATAAGCACCGACTTTTTCACCAGCTTCACGGAAAATGCCAATGACATCTGTAATATAGTATTCACCTTGAGCATTGTTGGTATTGATATTTTTCAAAGCCTCGAACAAACGCTCGTTGTCAAAAACGTAAGTTCCTGTGTTGATTTCCTTGATTTGTTTTTCAAAATCTGTAGCATCCTTCTGCTCAACAATACGAAGAACTTCAGCATTGTCATTACGCACAATTCGTCCATAGCCAAAAGGATTATCCGTTTCAGCAGTCAAGATAGTCGCCACATTTTTATGATTGATGTGGAAATCAATCAAGTTTTTCAAGCTTTCACCTGTGATTAAAGGCGTATCTCCTGCAATGACCAAGGTGTGACCTGATAAACCTTCTAAGATAGGCTCTGTCATCATAACCGCATGACCAGTTCCCAACTGTTCAGATTGAGTCACAAATTCTGTCTGTCCAGCCAAGACCTGCTCAACCAATTCTGCCTTATGTCCAACAACTGTTACTGTCTTTTCAGGCTGGATAGCTCCCACACTACGGAAAACGTGTTCCAACATGGAAATACCCGCAACCTTGTGCAACACTTTTGGCAAATCAGATTTCATGCGAGTCCCTTTACCCGCTGCTAAAATAATGGCATAATTTGACATAATCTTCTCTTTTCTCTAGAAATTCCCTTTTATTATACCATATTTCAAATCATTCCGCGTCCTTGAATGAAAAAATGCTCCAAAGTCCTTTCCTTAACCCATTTTTTGAGTATTTTTTTTGATTTTTTTTCATTTTTAAGGTAAAATTATGAGATATGAGAAAGAAAATTAATCCGCTTATTTTATTTGGTTTTTTTGGGATTATGATTTTCATTTTAATCCTGAATCGCCCTCGTTTTGAGGACCATCCTGTAAAAACAAAGTCAAATATCGCGCAAGTAGAAACACAAGCGCTACATAATATAGATAAACCGGTAATTGATGTTTCTGGTTGGCAACGTCCTGAGGAAATTAATTACGATACTCTGTCGCAAAACATTTCTGGAGTTATCGTTCGTGTCCATAGTGGAGCTCAGTCTACGAAAGAAAACGATGCTTCCTATGTTAATGGGGTTGATAAGGCCTTTAAAACCCATATCACCGAATTTCAAAAACGAAATGTCCCAGTTGGTGTCTATGCCTTTGTAGCTGGAAAAAGTGTCCAAGAAATGGAAAAGGCCGCTGAAGTTTTTTATAACGCTTCATCGCCATACAGCCCTAGTTACTATTGGTTAGACGTGGAAGATAAAACCATGTCCAATATGAACGAAGGTGTTGAAGCCTTTCGTGCAAAACTAGAATCACTAGGTGCTAAAAACATCGGTATCTACGTTGGGGTCTACTTCATGGAAGAACACAGTATTGATACAGACAAGTTTACGTCTGTTTGGATTCCTTCCTATGGCTCTGACTCAGGATTTTACGAGGCAACTCCAAAAACTGATTTAGATTACGACATCCACCAGTACACTTCTAAAGGAAAAATTGCTGGTTTTGACCACGATTTAGATATCAACGTTATCTCTTCCTTAAAAAACAAAGAAGAAACCTTTAGAAAACTCTTTTTAAAACCATAAAAGCATTTGTTTAGCATTTGCTTTTTCTTTTTGTGTTTGATTATGATACAATATAATAAGGATTTTTTGAAATAGAAATAGTTGGAGGAAACATATGCTCTCATGGTTAGCACGCCTTATTAAAGGGATTGTGATTGCTCTTGGATTTATCCTACCGGGAATTTCCGGAGGGGTTCTAGCAGCAATCTTAGGAATTTATGAACGGATGATTGGCTTTCTAGCCCATCCCTTTAAAGACTTTAAGGAAAATATTTTGTACTTTATTCCAGTTGCCATCGGTATGCTTCTGGGAATCGGCTTATTTTCTTACCCAATTGAATACCTGCTTGAAAATTATCAGGTCTTTGTCTTATGGAGTTTTGCAGGTGCCATCATTGGTACGGTTCCTAGCCTACTCAAAGAATCAACTCGAGAATCTGACCGAGACAAGATTGATTTAGCTTGGTTCTGGACAACCTTTATCATTTCTGGACTGGGTCTCTATGCCTTAAATTTTGTCGTTGGAACCTTAAGCGGTAGCTTTCTTAATTTCGTCCTAGCAGGGGCACTATTGGCTCTTGGTGTATTAGTTCCTGGCCTCAGCCCATCAAACCTACTTTTGATTTTGGGCCTCTATGCTCCTATGTTGACTGGTTTTAAAACCTTTGACCTCTTGGGAACTTTCTTCCCGATTGGAATCGGAGCAGGTGCCACTCTCATAGTTTTTTCAAAAATGATGGATTATGCCTTAAACAACTACCACTCACGCGTCTATCATTTCATCATCGGTATCGTCCTATCAAGTACCCTTTTAATCTTGATTCCAAATGCAGGAAATGCTGAAAGCATCCAATATACCGGTATTTCACTTGTTGGTTATGTCATCATTGCCTTCTTCTTTGCCTTGGGAATCTGGCTTGGTATTTGGATGAGCCAATTGGAGGATAAGTATAAATAATGGCAAAAAAAGTTAAAATCAAAAAAACATTAGTAGAACAAATCCTGTCTAAAGCAGGTATCCCACATCAAGGGATTCAAATCAATGCGCTTGAAGGAGAGCTTCCGCAAGGTTATGACCGAGATCAGATATTCAAAACCTTGGCTCTTTTGGGAGACAAGACAGGACCGATTATCGGAATTGTCCCTATCACTCAGCACTTGTCGGAAAAGAAACTAGCCAAAATTTCTGGCAATAAAAAAGTGAGCATGATTCCACAAAAGGACTTGGAAAAAACAACTGGCTACATTCATGGAGCCAATAATCCTGTCGGCATTCGTCAGAAACACAATTACCCCATTTTTATAGACAAAATTGCCCTAGACTTAGATCAAATGATTGTCTCTGCTGGCGAAGTTGGTCACAGCATTATCGTCGCACCGCAAGACTTGGCTAGCTTTGTAAAAGCTGACTTTGTAGATATCTTGGAGGGCAACTAAGAATGAAACTCTACTTTGTCCGCCACGGTCGTACCCTCTGGAACCAAGAAGGTCGCTTTCAAGGTGCTAGTGGAGATTCTCCCCTTCTTCCTGAATCCATTGACACCCTAAAACGACTTGGCCAATATCTCAAGGAAATTCCTTTTGATCAGATTTATTCAAGCGATTTACCTCGAGCGGTCAAATCTGCTGAGATTATCCAAAGTCAACTCAAGTCTCCCTGTCCTTTAGAAAGTGTTCCTAATCTCCGTGAATGGCAGCTTGGGAAGTTGGAAGGTTTGAAAATTGCAACCTTGGAATCTATTTACCCGCAACAAATCAAAGCTTTCCGAACTAATCTTGCTCAATTTGACACTCAAATGTTTGGAGCAGAATCCCTCTATAGCACCACGCAACGGACCATCCAATTTATCAAATCATTAAAAGATAGTCCAGCTGAGCGTATTCTAATTGTCGGACACGGCGCCAATCTTACTGCCAGTATTCGTACTCTTCTAGGTTATAAAGAACCACTTCTTCGTAAAGATGGCGGTCTAACAAATGCCAGCCTGACAATTCTAGAAACCCATGATTTTGAAACATTTACTCTCGATACTTGGAATGATACTTCCTATCAATAACAGAACTTGATTTTAGTTCAAGTTCTTTTTAGTTTTGAAAGATTATCCGTGAATTTCTTGCTTATTTATGATAAAATGGGAGTATCGCAAAAAATGACTCATCGTATTCAATTTTGAGTAAAACTAGGAGGATCCCATGTCAACAGAACATATGGAAGAACTAAATGACCAGCAGATCGTTCGCCGTGAAAAAATGGCTGCGCTCCGTGAACAAGGAATCGATCCCTTTGGAAAACGCTTTGAACGTACTGCAAATTCACAAGAATTAAAAGATAAATTTGCTGACCTTGATAAAGAACAATTACACGATAAAAACGAAACAGCTACTATCGCAGGACGCTTGGTAACTAAACGTGGTAAAGGTAAAGTAGGATTTGCCCACCTTCAAGACCGTGAAGGTCAAATCCAGATCTACGTTCGTAAGGATGCTGTCGGTGAAGAAAACTACGAAATCTTCAAAAAAGCAGACCTTGGTGACTTCCTTGGTGTCGAAGGTGAAGTGATGCGTACGGATATGGGAGAACTCTCTATCAAGGCGACTCACATTACACACTTGTCTAAGGCCCTTCGTCCTCTTCCTGAGAAATTCCATGGTTTGACAGACGTTGAAACAATTTACCGTAAACGTTACCTTGACTTGATTTCTAACCGTGAAAGCTTTGAACGCTTTGTCACTCGTTCAAAAATCATTTCTGAAATCCGTCGTTACCTTGACCAAAAAGGTTTCCTTGAAGTGGAAACACCTGTTCTTCACAATGAAGCTGGTGGTGCTGCTGCTCGTCCATTTATCACCCACCACAATGCCCAAAACATTGACATGGTGCTTCGTATCGCGACTGAGCTTCACTTAAAACGCCTTATCGTAGGTGGTATGGAGCGTGTCTATGAAATTGGCCGTATCTTCCGTAATGAAGGAATGGATGCTACTCACAACCCTGAGTTCACTTCTATCGAAGTGTACCAAGCTTATGCGGACTTCCAAGACATCATGGACTTGACCGAAGGTATTATCCAACACGCTGCTAAATCAGTCAAAGGCGATGACCCAGTTAACTATCAAGGTACTGAAATCAAAATCAATGAACCATTTAAACGTGTTCATATGGTGGATACTATCAAGGAAATTACTGGTGTAGATTTCTGGCAAGATATGACTTTGGAAGAAGCTAAAGCTATCGCTACTGAGAAGAAAGTTCCAGTTGAGAAACACTACACTGAAGTTGGCCACATCATCAATGCCTTCTTTGAAGAGTTTGTTGAAGAAACCTTGATCCAACCAACCTTTGTCTATGGACATCCAGTAGCTGTATCTCCACTTGCTAAGAAGAATCCTGAAGACGAACGCTTTACTGACCGTTTCGAGCTCTTCATCATGACTAAGGAGTACGGTAATGCCTTTACTGAGCTCAACGACCCAATCGATCAACTTAGCCGTTTTGAAGCCCAAGCCAAAGCTAAAGAACTTGGTGATGATGAAGCAACAGGCATCGACTATGACTACATCGAGGCTCTTGAATACGGTATGCCACCAACAGGTGGTTTGGGAATCGGCATTGACCGTCTCTGCATGCTCCTTACTGACACAACCACTATCCGTGACGTATTGCTCTTCCCAACAATGAAATAAGCTCTTATCCTCTGGTACTTGCCAGAGGATTTTTTCATAGCCAAATGAAATAGACTGAAGTTTTCACCTCAGTCTATTTTTTTATCGAACTTTAGAAAGGAAATTTCTTTCTTATACTCAATGAAAATCAAAGTGCAAACTAGGAAGCTAGCCGCAGGTTGCTCAAAGCACTGCTTTGAGGTTGTAGATAAGACTGACGAAGTCAGTTACATATATCTACGGCAAGGTGAAGCTGACGTGGTTTGAAGAGATTTTCGAAGAGTATTAGTCTTCTTTTTTCTTACGAGCTACCAGTCCTAATGCACCCAATATTCCAAGAAGTCCAAGACTAGCTAAACCAGCCTTATCCTCTGTACCAGTATTTGGCAATTCCTTCTTGTCATTGGCTCCGGCTGTTTCAACAGCTACTGGTTTAGAATCTGTAGAACTTGTCTGAACTGGAGTAGCTACTGGTTTTTCTGGATCTGTAGGACGAACTGGCGAAACAGGTTGCTCAGAGCGAGTTGGGGTAGCTACTTTTTTATAGGTATGAATCACATTACCATTTTTATCTGTTTTAGTACCAATATATTCATAACCTTCTAAGGTCTTAGGCCCATGGCTACCATTTTCTTCTGGAGAAATTTCTTTACCATCACCATCTTGATAACGTGTTACGATATGAATAGTTGAACTACCATTGTTACCTTGGTTATTACCATGATTAGATTTAGGAGTTACTTTCACAGGAACTTCTACTGTCACTTTACGTCCATCCGGTAATTCAATCTCAACCGTTACAGATGGCTTATCACCTGGTGTATTTGTTTTTGGAATTTCTCCAACTTTAGTAATTTTCCAACCTTCAGGAAGATCTACATGTTTCTTCACTTCATCTTCAGTAATCGGTGTTCCAACCTCAACAACGACAGGAGTTGTTTTTGGAGTAACAATAACCGGAACTTTGACCGTTACGCGTTTGCCACCTGGTAGTTCAATGACCACCGGAACACTTGGTCTTTCTCCTGGTACATCTGTAGATGGTTTATCACCGATACTAATGATTTTCCCACCTTCTGGTATTTGAATATGTTTTTCAACATCTTCATTTGTAATTGGATCCCCCAATTTCTTAACAATATCTTTGATTGGCGTTACGTTGACAGGCACCTCTACTTCTATTTGTTTACCATTAGGAAGTTCAATTTTAACTTTAACAGTACCTTTATCACCTGGAGTATTTACTTCTGGAATTTTACCTACTCCAACAATTTTTCCACCTTCTGGAACCTTCACATGTTTTTCAATATCATCTTTTGTTAGCGGAGTATCTGTTACCGGTGTTTCAATTCCAGTAGCTGGGGTTACATTTACAGGAACATCAACTGTAATTACTTTTCCATTTGGTAATTCAACCGTTACTTTAACTGGATCTTTCTTACCTGGGGTTGTTAAGTCTGGAATGTTTTCTACATTCGTTACCTTACCGCCTTCTGGAATTGTAATTCCTTTTGTATAGTCTTCTGGTGTTAATGGTGTTTTCGTTACTGGTGTTTCAATTCCTTTCACTGGTGTAACGCTTACTGGAACATCCACTGTCATTGTTTTTCCATTTGGTAATGTAACAGTTACCTTAACTGGATCTTTCTTACCTGGGGTTGTTAAGTCTGGAATATTTTCTACATTGGTTACTTTCCCACCTTCTGGTACTTTAACATATTTAGCAATATCCTCTTTTGTCAAAGGTGTATTCGTTACTGGCGTTTCAATTGGTGTTGGTTTAGCTTCTACCACCTTAATCGTTGCCGGAACTTCAACTAATACATTTCCATTTTTATCTTTTACAACAACCGTTACTGGTTTATCTCCAACAGTTTTGTCGTCAAATGGTTCTGTTTGTCCATCTGGGACTTTGTATTCAAATGTTGAACCTTCTGGATAATCACTTGGAGTAATACTATCTCTGGCTTGTGGTTTTTCAGTTGGATTTACAGGAATTAATTGTTCTTTACCTTCCACTACTTTAACCTTAGCTGGAACTTCTACAAGTTTATCTTCTCCGTCTTTTGCTTCTACAATAACATCTTTTTCGCCTGGTGTTGTTGTGTCTACTGGAGTCTTATATTTGAATGTTATTCCATCTGGATATTGTTCAGGGTCAATACTCTTGGATGCGTCTGGCTGTTTGTTGGATTTATCGACTGGCACATATTGTGTCTTCGGTTCTACAACCATTACTTTTGCAGGGACTTTTGCAATAACCTTATCTCCAACTTTTGCTACAACTACAACATCCTTTTCGCCTGGCGTTGTTGTATCTACTGGAGTTTCATAAGAAAACTCTGTATCTTTTGGGAATGCTTTAGGGTCAATACTTCCTTCAACACTTGGTTGTTTTTTATCCTTATCTACCGGCACAAATTGTGGATAGCTTTCTACAACACGTACAGTTGCAGGTACTTCTGCAATAGGATTACCTTCTTTATCTTTGACAATGACATTAACTGTGTAATCACCAGGCGTTGTAGTGTTCACTGGAGTATTTGGATCATATTCAAATATTGAACCTTCTGGGTATTCTGTTTTATCAATACTGTTTTCTGGATTTGGTTGTTTATTACTTTCATCCACTGGAACTATTTGAGGAACACCCTCTACAACAGTTACAGGGACTTTGACAACCGTTCTTTTTTCTTCTCCATCAACAGTGTACTTCACAGTAACATTTACATCCGTATCATCTGACAAATCTGGACTTGCCACATTTTCATCAATACTTACATTGGTAACATTTGCTGGAAGTTTTCCTTTGAAAGTACCGTCTGCAAGAGCTTCTTTCGCTTTGGCAAGAGCTTTTTCTTTTGCTTTTTCCTTATCACTATCTTTAGCAACGATAATACCTTTTGGTGTTGGTTTTGGTAAAACTGTTACTTTAACTTTCACTGGTTCTGTTAAAGTTTCACCGTTTTGATTCGTATAAGTTACTGGAACAGTTACTTCTTTCACACCTGCTTTACCTGTAATATCTTTAGCTAAATCTTTAGGTTCACCTTTCGTTCCATTTTCCCCTGGAGTGACCGCATCTGTTATATCCTTAGCAGTCAATTCATCTCCTTCAAATACAACTTTAGATGTTGGAGTTGATCCAACTACATTTACTGGAACATCCACATTAACTGAAATGTCATCAATAACTTTTCCAGTAGCCTTATCTCTGTATTTAACTGTAACAGTAACTGGAGTTTGTTGTCCATTTTGATCCGTTTTCGGAGTAACAATCGCATCATCTGTTACAAATGGAGTTACCCCTTCAGGCACATTTGTTAGTCCAGTAATTGCTTTATTAACATTTTCACGAATCGCATCGATTAATTTCTCGTTTGATGTACCATTTAAGACTGTAACGCCTTTTGGTGCTGGTTTCGGAAGAACCTTAACAGTCACTTCAACCGGTTCATCACGTTTAAATTTATCTGCTCCATAAGTTACAGTTACTGGAACTTTAATCTCTTGACCTGCTTTACCATCAGTAGAAATGTTGCTTACATCAGGATTCGTGACTTTACCGTCCTTACCTGGTGTTACAGCTCCTCCTACTTTTTCTGCAGATGGCTTATCTCCTTCTACGACATAAACTGGTGTTGTAGTGGATACACGTGGTTGAACTTTAATGGTAAACTCTTGAGTGATGTTTTCGTTTGTATCTTTCTTCGTATCAAATACTGGGTCTTTATCAAATGGATTGTCGACAATATCATATCCCATAGATTTCAACACATCGATATGAGTTTGTACATCACTTTCAGAAATGGTTTCACCTGATTTTCCAGTTATAGTTAAGGCATGGTCAATCAACTCAGTTTCTGTTTGAGTTTTTGGATCTACAGAAACGAATTTAACTTTTGCTTTTTGATCGTCTTTATCATAGGTAATCTTGATATTCGCTTTTGGATCCGTAATTTTTGGTGGTTTATAACCTTCTTCTGGTTTTGCAGGATTTACTGGTTCTAATGGTGTTCCATTACCATCTTTTGGAGTATATCCATCTTTATGAGGAATAATTTGCGTAATTTCACCAGTCTTGGTTGGATCATTTGGGTCGTTAGGGAATGGAATTGGTTCTCCATCCTTACCAGTGGTTGGATCAACAGGAATCCAGCTTCCAATCTTCGTATAAGTAACTTTATCCGTTTCATCAGGGATTACTTTTGTATCTTTTGCAGGGGTTGCTGATTCTTTAGCTGGAATTTCTTTTTTATCAGCAATATATCCTTGTAGAACATCTACTCCAACTTTGTCCCATGTTTTATTTGGACTTTCCCAATCAGTATAGGTTACTTCTTTCGTGACAAGATTAACGGTCGCTTTTCTTTTGAATGGTACCGTTTGAACAGTATCATCCTTGACTTTTTCTTCAGCTGCTGTATCTGATTCTTTTTTCACATATGAAATCACACGTTTAGCTGTCGTATTCAAATCAGATTCAGTCAATCCCTCAGGCCATTTAAGTTCTGGGGTATCCCCATTTGGATCTACTGGACTATCTTTTTCATGTGGTGTTGATGAAGGTACTTCAATGATTCTAGGTTTAACCACAATTTTGAATGTTTGAGAAGGTGCTGGTGTACCATCTTGTGCATTGATATCTTCCTTGTCATCAAATGTTGGGCGATGATTATCTTGAATATGGTATTCATCACTCTCTACTTCATAACCTTGGTTCTTCAGTTCTTTGATTTTGTTTTCAACATCTGTACTTACTGGTAATTCTGAACCAGATTTACCTGTTAAATCAAAGCTAGAAACTACTTCATTTGCTGCTCCATCGACTTTCTTCTCAATCACTACTTTAGCTGTTTGAGTAGAAGGTGTATACGTAATTGGTGATTCCCCAAATTTATCCGTTGGTGTAAATCCATCTGGAACTTTATAACCTTGAGTTGGATCATTCGGATTTTTCGGTGTTAATTCTTGTCCATTGTATACTGGAGTATAACCTGGAACATAAGGAATTGTTATTGTACTAAAATCACCTGGAACTGTTGGATCATTCGGATTATTTGGATAAGGAATTTTATCTTGAGCACCATTTGGTTTCTTACCTTCTGGATATTGAGGGCTAAATGAACCAATTTCTTTATACAGAACTTTAGTAACTTCTGGAGTAACTGTTCCATCTCCTCCAGGAACCGGAGCTTCTTTTTCAGCTACTGTTTTATCAGTCGCATTTACTAATAAGTAGTTGTCTACAACTGGTGAATTAACAGCATTGAACTTACCTTTTGTGCCCTCAACTGTAGCATCTGTTAATTTATCCGCTTCATTGTAAACTTCCCAATCAGAGTAAGTTACTTCTTTTGTTTCAGGATTAACTGTTGCTGTACGTTTGTAAGTTACTTTTTGTACTTTTTCAGCGTATAGAGGAGTTGCATCGGCCTTATTAGCATCTTCTTCTTTAAGATACTTAATGGTACGTGTAACTTCTTTAACTAAATCTTCACGTGTCAATCCTGCTGGATATTTACCAAGATTTTCATCACCTGCTTTCACAGGATCTCCTTCAGATTTTGGAGAAACTGCTGCTGTTGTACTAGGATCTGTTGGATCAGTTGTTACTGTTGGGTCTACTTTAATTAAGTCTAAGATATGAACGGTAACGTTTGTTTCTGTTGATTTCTTACCTTCACTATCAGTTGATTGAACTTTTACAGTGTAATCTCCAACTTTAGTTGTATCTAGGTTACCTGCATCACTTACTGCGATTGTTGGTTTAGTAGAATCAACACCATCACGATCATCTTCTAAGTCAGTTGCTGATGCTTTCGCTTTTTCTAAAACTTTAGCATTGTTCCATTTATCAGCTTCTTTGGTTTTATAAACATATAAGTCTTTTTTCTCAACTGCAACAGTTGGAGCTTCGTTTAGAACATTAGCGTAAGCTGGATCTGATTCGTTACCAGCTTTATCAAGCACAGTGACTTTGATACGTTTGTCAGGATTTGTTGTTTCATTCGCTTCTGTTAAATCAGTACCAGCAGGAACTGGAACAACTAATTTACCATCACGTTCTTCAACTTTTGTAGTACCAATATACCAACCATCTTCTTTTTTATTTAGTGTAATTGGAGTTTTACTATTTGGTAATGTAACTTTCATTGAAGTTAAGCCACCAATAGCTTTTTTAATATTGTCTACTTCAGTATCAGCATTATGAGTGGTTCCATTATTTTTATCGTTTTCAACAACATCAGCTTTTTCTCTGGCTTCATCTGTTAAGTTAGGGTCTTTTTCTGCAGGTACAGAAATTAATAGTTCTTTTGGTTGGTTCTTATCAGTATTTTCGCCAGTAATACTGTCTGTATGCACTGCTTCTACTGTTGGAGCTTGTGGCTTCACTGTATCAATATAAATCGTTTTATTGTAGTAATAATCAGGATTGTCTGTATTTCCTAGTGCATTGAATGTATTTCTATATGGACCATTTGAATTTACAACAGCTGCATTTTCTAATACCCTGTTTCCTTGTAAATCTGTAAATCCTTCTTTAATTTCTGCAGTTACTTTAAAAGTAGCTGTCCCTTTGAAATTTTTTGCCGTTGTGAAATCAATACCGAATGTTCTTGTCCCATTCTTTGCTGGATCTGAATCTCCTGCATTGAATTTCAATCTAAGCGTTCTTGTAGCTTCATCATAGGATACGACTTGGAAAGGTCCAGGCCAATTCCATGCATTTGCTTTTTTTAGAGAGTCTTTTAATTCGACACCTTCAGGAATTTTAATTGTGTATTCATAAGCGCCGTACGTTGGTAGCCCACCAACGTTTTTCACAGTAACTTTTAATTGACCTGATTCTTTGTCTTTGTAGAGAGTATCTTCTCCATAAGCGGACGTAGTTTTATTATGAAGAACATCTGTTGTCATTTCTAATGCAGCACCAACAGTTAAGTTAACTCCACCAACAAAGTATCCATCTTCAATTTCTGTTTTACCTTTAACTGGATAAGTCTTATTAAATGCTGGACCATCTTCTAATGCTTTAATCGTTACTTTAATTTTTTTCGTAGTATTTGGAGTATTAATAATCGTTCTCCAGAAACCAAAACCATTACCATTCCCTCCACTACCATATGGAGTTGAAACGTGTGATGTTTCACCATTATTATTATTAGCATCTCTTAATGTTGTTAAAACTTCACCTGTATCTGCATCTGTAACTGTAATTTCTACTTTTTCTCCAGTACCAGCAGTCCCCATATTACCATAGGCACCACCTGTTAAAGCGCTAAAGTATAGTCTAGAATTCGGATTGACATTAAATTCTTTCGAAATTTGTGTACCTTTTTTATTTAACTGAATATAATATCCTTTCCCTACAGCTGAATGTTCTGCATTATTTAAAGGAACACCAGGTACACTTGAATAGTTAATACCATTTGCATAGTTTTGATTGGCTTTATTAGGCGCTAAAGGATTGCCTGGAACAGGAGTATCGTTATATTGTCTCTCGATACTTCCGTTATTATCATAGACTTTAGATGGCTTAGGATCAAATCCAGCAGGTCTATCATCTGCAACTTCTGTAGGAGCTTCAGGTTTAATAGCTGTTACATAATTATTTGTACCTTCTATCTTCCAACCATCAATTTCATTCTCTATTCGTTTTTCTTTCCAATTGTAAGTAATTTTCCCTAACTTCACTGGTTCTGGATCTGGAGTATAAGAATTATTCCTTGAATATTGATTTTCAACAGTTGCGGATTTTATTTCAACATCTGGAGTATTGAAATCAATATCCCCAAATTGATTTTTCAAACTTGAAATAACGTTATCTACTGGGTTAGCTCCTACCCCTCTTTTATTATTGCTTGTAGGACCTTCCGCTGCTTGTTCCCCTACACCAGTAGGAGTCGCTCTAAACCCACTTTCCCCATTGCCAGGAATTGCTTGTCCATTTCTTGGATCTTGGTTTTTATTTACTTTTTCTTCTTCAGTTATTTCTGATTTGATACTGTTTAAAATGACAAGGCTACTTGAAAGTTGTTTAGCAAGTGCATCAACTTTTGCCTGTGTTTTTGTATCATCATTTAAAAGCTCTTTTGCTTTATTAACCAAATTTTTAGCATCATCAATGACTGATTTTGTTTTCTTGCCTTCAGTTAATTGACTCAATCTACTTTCAGCTTTAGCAACTAAATCTTCTAACGCTGCTGTATTAATAGTCACTTTTTCTGCCACTACATTTGGAGTTTCAACTTCACTGGTTTGGTTGTCAGTAGTAGACTCTTTTACAGAAGTATTATTTTGTCCATCGGCCTCTTTATCAGTAGCAGATTCTTGTCCAGTAACTTCCTTAGAGGGTTCCGAGGACTTATCAGTTAGATTTTGAGATCTTTGAACTTCTGTATGTTCTGAATTAGTTAGTTGTTCAGCCGCTTGGACGCTTCCTCCACCAAGGAAAAACAATCCAGTAGCTACAGCCACACTAGCTGCACCAAAACTAACCTTACGAATACTGTAACGTGTGAATTTCTCCACTTGCGATTGGCGAACATGACACCCTTTGGGTTTAAACATTCCCTTACTCCTTTTTTCTGATAATTATCGATTAATAAATTTAAGAGGGCTAAATAAAAAGCCCCCCCCCTTAAATATATGTGCATATTTTAGAAGGTTACTTTTATTATATTATTTTTGTTACTAGAAATCAAGTATTTTGAGGTATAGTCGCTAAAGTAATTTCACAGGTAACTTCTCAAAGTAACTTCCACTTGCCTGACCAAAATAGCTAAAAAATTTAGAAGGTGTTACAACTTTATAAAATAAAATCTATAAAAAAATCATGACCACCCGTCAAACGGGTGGTTTGTACCAGGGCTATAAGCCCAAATTACCAGCCAGCGCCTAAAGACGCT